>DAOUIB010000228.1:0-5706 GCA_034428275.1 Anaerolineae bacterium | reverse complement strand
GGCAGCAGCACGACCAGCGCAGTTGCGACGGCGATGCATTGCAGGGCCTGGTGTCGGTCCAGGCGCGGCAAACGCGGCAGACGCGGACCGGCAGTCATCGCTGTGACCGCCGGCCGCGCTGCCGCAAAACGGGAGTGTCCCTGGGTCAAATCAGTGGCCATGCCGCACAGTGCCTCGCGGATGGCCAGCGACGGTGTCGATTACTGGTCAAGCGCTCCACTTTCCTCGATCAGGTCCAGGGTACCGGCCAGATCGTCCAGGTCGCTGAGGTCCATGTCCGGCGTCTCGATCTCCGCCAGCGGCCTCAGTTCCGCCGCCGGCTCCATGTCCGCCACCACCGGATACTCGTAGGTCTTCGTCGTGAACCAGGTCTGGCCTACCTCACCCAGCATGAAACGGATCAGGGCCTGGGCCGCTTCCGGCTGGCCGCTGGTGAGCGGGATGGCCGCCCCCGCGATGTTGACCAGCGCGCCGGCATCACCGCCGGGGAACCAGTGCAACTGCGCTGTGATGGAGGGGTCCTCGGCCAGGAAACGGAAGAGATAATAGTGATTGACGAGGCCGGCCGCGATCTCGCCATCGATGACGGCCTGCACGATCGGCGTGTTCTTGGGGTACACCTGCACGTCGTTGGCGATCATGTCCTGCATCCATGCCAGCGTCGCCTCGTCGCCCAGCAACTGGCGCATGGCGGTGACGTTGGCCTGGAAGGACCCGTTGGTCGGGGCCCAGCCCACCATCCCGCGCCACTCCTCGCCCGTCAGGTCGAGGATCGACTCCGGCAGTTCAAGCCCGGCCATCTCAAGGGCGT
The DNA here is from genome assembly GCA_034428275.1 of Anaerolineae bacterium. Classification (GTDB taxonomy): domain Bacteria; phylum Chloroflexota; class Anaerolineae; order Aggregatilineales; family Phototrophicaceae; genus JAGWBD01. Next base: position 4,895 of record DAOUIB010000228.1, on the reverse strand, counting down.
CGGGGCCATAGACGAGGACGCGCGCCCGCCCGCTGAGCGCCAGCCAGAGGCCCTCGGGCGAGACGAAGGCCGGGTTGCTCACCAGGCCCAGCAGGTCTTCGGGCAATTCAGCCAGCAGGCCGGCCTTCGCCAGGGCGCCAAGGGCGCCGGCATCCTGGGCGATGAAGACGTCGGCGGGGCTGTTCTCGCCCTCTTCGATGATCTGCGACGCGAGTGAGGCGGTCCCGCCGTAGAGCACGGCGATTTCGATGCCGCTGAGGTCGCTGAAGCTTTCCAGCAGCGGGCCGATGAGGCTTTCGTTGCGCCCGGAATAAATGGTCAGGGGCTCTTCCTGGGCCAACGCAGGGGTCACCGCAAGCGACAGGACCGACAGTGTAACGATGAGAAGGACAACAGTGCGCATGACTACTCCTTTCAATAGGCGGTCAGGTGCGCTACCATTCCGCCTGCAACGGATTGTTCAGCGTCGGCCCGGATCCCCCGATCGCAGAGCTGGCGCTGAACAGTTTGCCAGTATCCAGGCGCCTCAGACGCCCGTCAACGCCAGCAGTCAACTCCAGGCCTTCCAACACAGCGGCGTGGGTCTTGATCCCGCAACGCCGAATCCTTGCAGGCGGTTAACCCCTTTGTGATGAGCGTTCAACTTCCGGCCGCGCAGGTAGCGCGTGGTACAATGCGGCCAGGGAGCCTGGGGAATGCAGATGGCTGCGTGGTGGGGAACGCGCGCAAAAGTGTCGGCGCGCCTGCAACTGGAAGTGGCCGCCATGCGCGACACCTTCCGCGACACCTTTCGTCTGGTTGTGGCCAGGGGCGACAGGCTTTACTGGGCTGGCGAGGTCGATCTGAACCTCGCCGGCATCCCGCAACGCAGGCATATGCTGCACATCGTCTACCCGACCAGCTATCCCTCGCGCGCTGCCGAAGCCTACGTCCGTGACCCCGAAATCGTCAGCCGCAAGCACCAGTTTGAAGACGGCCAGCTCTGCCTCTTCAATCCCCGCGATGGCAAGCGCTATGGGTGGAACCCGGGTCGCTCGACGGCCGTGACGGTGGCCGGCTGGGCCGTTCAGTGGCTCTACGCCTACTACACCTGGAAAGCCACCGGCAACTGGCCTGGCCTCGAAGAGCGCATCCAGAACAATGGCAGGTCCCGTCCCTGATGGCCGCCGTGTCGCTGCCGGATACGACGATTCTGCCCAACCTCGTGGTGGCGCAGCGCGTGCTGGACAAGATGGCCGACGCCGCCCGCGCCTGGCAGGCGGACGAAACCGGTGAGGCCCTGGTCGGCCTGGTGGAGCCCGGCCTGCATACCAACGGCGTGCCCGGCATCTACCTGCTTGACACCATCGCGCCGGATGAAAGCGCCCTGCGCAACGCGCATACCTTTCAGCAGGGGGACCCCCACCAGGACGAACTGCTCTGGTGGATGCAGGAGAACTGGCGCGCGCGTCGGCTGCGCGGCGATCTGCCGCCCAAATGGGACGTTCCCCTGCGTTACCTGGGCGACTGGCACAAGCAGCCCGGCGGGATGACCCGTCCCAGCGTTGGCGACCTGCGCACGGCCAAAGCCTGGCTGCGCGACTCCGACAACGGCATGGATTTCCTGCTGGCGCCCATCGTCACCTCCTGCCTGCCCGATCCCGGCCCCGCCCCCAACCGTATTCGCGTGGACGGACAGACCCGCGTCGATTTCTGGTACCTGCAGCGCCGCCAACGCGACTTCGACAGCATTCCGGCGGTGGTGTATCGGGAAGGACAATTGCCGCGCCTCGGCCCCAGCCCCTGGCACCTGCGAAATCCGCAGCGACTGGACCATGAATTCGACCGCCTGCTGGAAGCCGGCTTCGTCCCGTCTCCGCTCGTCTTTCTGGACCTGCTGAAGCACAGCGAACTGGACGTCTGTTTCCTGCTCGGCAGACCCGGCGCGGAGCAACTCTTTCTCGTCGCCACCCCGCCGGATTACCCTGCGCATCCCGCGGAATTGCGGACGACCGCGTTCATGGACCTGGAAGACGACAGCCGCCTGCACGATCGCTTCCTGCAACGCTGGCGCGCCGCGCAACCCCTCGTCGTCCCTTCTGACGGCTCCCCGGCTGCGGAGCGCCACCTGGCCGGCCAAATCGGGGAACTGGAGCGTTCTGCCGACCTGCGCACTGCGCCGGTCGCCGCGCCACCCGGAGCCAGCCCTTCCTGCCGGAGCGCCAGGTGACCGACTGGTCGCGCGTCAGCAATTTGCTGGGCGACGAGGGCATGGCGCTCCTTGCGCGACGACGCGTCGCCATCGTCGGTCTTGGTTCAGGCGGCGGCGCTGTAGCGCTCTTCCTGGCGATGAGCGGCGTACAGCGCTTCGTTTTGGTGGACGATGACCGCCTGGAAGAGGGCAACCTGTTGCGGCACGTCGCGGACCGTCGCTACCTCGGACAGGCGAAGGTGACGGCCGTCGCCGACCTGCTGCGTCAGCGCAATCCCCAGGTGCAGGTCGAGACCCTGAAGGCCCGCTTTGAGCAGCATCCCGAAGCGCTGGACGACGTCGACCTGCTGATCGTCGCGGTGGACAACGAACCGGCGCGACATGCGCTCAACGAGGCGGCCCTGGCGCGCCGCCTGACCGCCGTTTACGCGGGCGTCTACGAACGCGCTATTGGCGGCGACGTGGCCCTGTTGCGCGCCGGGTCCGGGGCCTGTTACGCCTGCTGGGCGGCGGAACTGCGCGATGAGGAAGCGCCGCAGGACCAGCCGGACTACGGTATGCTGGGCCCGGCAGGCACCCTGGCGGCGGAACCCGGGCTCTGGCTGCACGTGACGCGGGTGGCCGCCGCTCAGGCGCAACTGGCCCTGAACGAATTGCTGCGCGGCAGCCCGGCGCAGGAACCATTGCCCGGCAACACGGTCCTGCTGGCCAATCGTGGGCTGGAGATCATCGAAGGACAGTTGACCTTGCCGCAGGGCGCCATCTGGGCCACTATCGAGCGCAAGCCGGACTGCCTCGTCTGCGGCCCGGCTTTCCGCGACCAAAGGGCCACGCAGTCGGAGGATGACGCGCAGGATATGTCGCTGGCTGCACTACTGAATGATCGCCCCGCAAGGGCGCAGGTTGAAGAGCGCGAGGAGTGAAGGGAATGGATGACAGATCCTCCCCGGAACAGGATGACCTGGAGGAGCGCCGCGAACGCCTGAGCGAACAGCCGCCGCCGGAAGACGTCGAAAGGGCGCGCAACCTGGCTGGCGAACCCGCGCCGGCCGTTACGCCGGAGGAGTTCGCGCGCCTGCAGGATGCCGGCCAGGTGCACATCGACGCCCGCGGACGGGTGCGCACCGCCCGCCGCAGCGACGCCGAAGCCGGGGTGTCGCTGCGCAAGCGACGCGCCTGGTATGGCGGCTGAGGCCGGGCTCGGCCTGGAGCTCGTCACGGCAGCGCTGCGCCTGCCGCATTTCGATGCACAGGCGGCCCGCGTTCCGATGCTGCCGGAAACGCGACGATTGCAGCCCCGCGTCCGGCAGGACGCTGTCGAGGCCGCGGTGCTGTTGTTGCTCTGGCCGCAGGGCGGATCGCTGCATTTTGTGTTGACGCGCCGCGCCAGCGACCTGCGCGGCCACGGCGGGCAGATCAGCCTGCCGGGCGGCCGCTGCGACCCCGACGACAGCGACCACAGGGCCACGGCCCTGCGGGAAACTGAAGAGGAACTGGGCGTTCCAGCCAGCGACGTGCAGGTGCTCGGCCCCCTGGACGAAATCTACATTCCACCCGGCAACTACCAGGTCTATCCCCTGGTCGCCACGTTGGCGGCCCCGCCCTGTTTCCGGCCGCGCGCCAGCGAAGTCGCCGAGGTGCTGCAGATTCCCCTGGCGACCCTCCTTGATCCGCAACGCAAGCGCGAGTCCCTGCAACACCGCAACGGCCGCTCCCTGCGCATCCCCTGGTACGCCCTCGGCGGCCAAATGGTCTGGGGCGCCACCGCCATGCTGCTCAGTGAATTCGAGGGGCGCCTGCGCGCCGTATCTGGTCGGCAAACCTGCCTGTAACACGTCTTCTGCTTTCTGACATTCCGTTTACGTTTCGCCTGCAGGATTCTTGCACGGGCCTGCGATACTGCTGGCATCAGATGTGAGATGCAAACAGGAGTAGAGACATGTTGGTCCGTCAGCCATTTCCCTTCGTCCGTTTCGCCCGTCCCCTGCCCCACCCTGGCGAGGAAGCGCCCGTGCAGCGCCTGCCCGTCAACGCCTGGACCACGGAGGACTCGCTGTTCGTGACGGCTTCCGTCGCCGGTCTGCGCGCGGAGGACGTCGAGATCACGCTGGACAACGACGTGCTCAGCATTCGCGGTGAGGTCCCGGCCCCGGCAGAGGACATCGATTTCGTGTTGCAGGAGCGTTTCCATGGCCGCTTTGAGCGTCGCCTGACCCTGAACGTCCCGGTCGACATCGCTGCGGCCGAGGCCAGTTGCGAGGACGGCGTCCTGAGCCTGCGTCTGCCCAAGGCGGAGGAAGTCCGCCCGCAGCGCATCGCCGTGAGCGCCGGCTCCGCGCAATAATCGCTTCACGTCAAGCCCGCCCCGACTCCGGCCGGAGTCGGGGCATTAGTTGTGTGCCCCGCCGCAGCAGCCCCGGCCCTTGTCGCCCTGACGGCCAGGGTATACTGATTCCAGGTCATTACGGTGCGTTGATGCGCTCACTCGCCAGTCTCCTGTTGTCCGGCTTCCTGCTCCTGCCTGCCCTGCCGCATGCCGCCCAGGACCGGGCAGACGCGCCGGATGAAGCCATTTCCCTGGCAGCGCTGGTGGCGCTGCCGGAATTGCTGGAGCGCGCGGCGCAGGCATCCCGCACCGGCGATTACCCGCAGGCCATCCTGGACTACTCGCTCTTTCTGCTCTTCAACCCCACCCTGGGCCAGG
>DAOUIB010000227.1:0-2167 GCA_034428275.1 Anaerolineae bacterium | reverse complement strand
GTCCGCGTAACTCAGGCCGCCCGGCTCGTCAAAGGCCGCGATCGAGGCGTCGCCGTCGCGATAGCCGCCCGACCCGCCGAGGCCGTAAAGGTTGCCCAGCAGCATCTCCTGGGGGTCAAGGTGCTTGATGCGGCTGTTGTAGGTGTCCGCCACGTAGAGGCCGCCCATGCCGTCGCCGGTCACGCCCAGCGCGTGCTGCAGCCGCGACTCGCCCACCGGCCCTTCCACGTCGCCGTAAATGAAGAGGTTGTTGTCCGTCGGCCCGGCCAGGGTGCGCACTTCGCCCGTCAACGTGTCCGCCACGCGGATGCTGCTCGATTCGCTGTCGGCGAAGTACAGCAGGCCGTTCTCGTACTGCAGGCCGCTGGGTTGCGCCAGTTCCGCCGTCGCGAAGGGGCCATCCAGCAGACCTTCACGGAGGCTGCCCACCAGTGGCCCCACCTCCCCTGTGTCCAGGTCCAGCGACCAGAGCTGGTGCCGGCCCGCCATCGCGATATAGAGCGTGCCGGACTCGCCGGCCTCGACGTCCCAGGGGCTGGAGAGCGGCGTCTCCAGAGCGGGCCCGGCGGTCGGCGGCCAGACTCGCGACTGGGCGCCCGTGCCGGCGACCGTGTCGACGCGGCCCGCCCCCAGGTCGACGGCGCGGATGGCGTGGTTGTTGACGTCCGCGACGTAGAGCGTTTCGCCCACCAGGGTCATGCCCTGGGGCTTGTCGAAGCGGGCCTGCGCCAGGTCGCCGTTCAGCAGGCCGCGCTCGCCGCTGCCGATGACCTCCAGCACTTCATGGCTCTCCAGGCCGGCGATGACGATACGGTGGTTGTTGCTGTCACTGATGAAGAGCCGCCCGCCGGCCTCGTCCGCCAGCACCTTGCCGGGGAAGGCCAGCGCCGTCGTCGCCAGACGGTCGGACTCCAGCTCCAGTTTCAGGGGTGTGCGGTCCAGTTCGCCGGTGCTGTCAAAGTAGGCGACCATCCCGTCGAGCACGTTGACGAAACCCTCGTAGGGAATCTCGCCGGACTGCACGGCGAGGATGTTGCCGCGCGGGTCGATGGCGGCGAAGGTCGGCCAGCCGCTGACGCCGTAGGGCCGCCACTGGCTCCAGACCTGAAACTGATGGTCATTGATGACCGGGTGGTGAATCTCGTAGCGCTGCACGATCTGGCGGATGTTTTCCGTCTGCCCCTCGTTTTCGAACTTGGCCGAATGCACGCCGATGACCACCAGTTCATCCGCGTATTTCTGCTCCAGGCGCTCCAGCACCGGGATCATGTGGATGCAGTTGATGCAACCGTAGGTCCAGAAGTCGAGAAGGACGATCTTGCCGCGCAGGTCCGACCAGTTCAGCGGCGCCGGCACGTTGAGCCAGTCCAGGCCGTAGGGAAAGGTCGGCGCGGGATACTGCGGGCTGCCGGCATAGCTGCTTTCCGCCTCCTGACCCAGGGCCGGCGCGACACCCGTCAGCAGCACAAACAGCAGCGCCAGGCAAGACATTAAACGCATTCGCATGATGCACCTCCCTGTACGGGGATTTCGTCCACAGGCGCAGTATGGCGCAGGGATGTGAACAAAGACTTACGAGTCGTCAGTTTCTGCTTCGTCCAGCGCTACAAACTGCACCTCGAAGAGCCTGGGCCACAGCTTGCCGGTCAGCAGAAAGGTCTCCCGTTGCGGCAGCCAGGCGATGCCGTTGAGCACGTCGGCCTCCGCCCGTTCATCCAGCGACAGCAGGCCGCTGGCGTCGATGATCGAACGCACTTTCCCGCTGGCCCCGTCGATGACGAGAATCAGCTCGCTGAGCCAGACGTTGGCGTAGACCAGGTCTTCCACGCATTCCAGTTCGTTGAGCAGTTCCAGCTGCGCGAAGACCTGCCCTTCTTCCATATCTGACAGCGGCGACACCTGCCCCTCATACCAGACTGTTTCATCCAGCGGCGCCCCCCCAAGGGTCACAGGGAGCTCTTCCAGCAGGCTGAAGTCCTGCGGGTCGCGCCGGGCCAGGGTGGCGCTGCCATCGCTCATCACCAGCGCCTCGCCGTCGTAACACAGGCCCCAGCCCTCGCCCCGGTAGGGGAAGTAGTCGTAATCAGGTCCGCGCCCTCCATGAAGAAATCAAGGTTGTAACGAAAGGCGATCTCCTCAAGCCAGGTCAGCTGGTAGAGGCGACCGT
>DAOUIB010000226.1:0-2628 GCA_034428275.1 Anaerolineae bacterium | reverse complement strand
AGCGGTTGTAGCTGAAGTCCACGAAGTCCGGCGCGGCCATGCGCGCGCGCGCGTCGTACCAAAGTTGCGCCCAGGCGCGGGGATCGCGCAGTTCGCTTTCAGGATGCCTGCGGCTGCGGGCCACGAAGCCGGGGAAGACCTCGCGCCCGGTCGGCTGACCGGTCGGGTTGTAGCGCAGGTCGAAACTCCAGCGCATGCTGTCGCTGTGGTTGGACAGTGAGGAATGCTTCGTGTAGCGCGACATGAAGAGTACGTCGCCGCGGCGCATCGGCAACGCCACCGCCTCCTCGTGCTCGATCATCGCCTCATGCAGGCTGGGGCCGCCGCCCGTGGGCGAGGGACAGTGCCGCCGCAGGCCCTGGCGGTGACTGTAGGGGATCACCTCCAGACAGCCGGCCTCGACCGGCGCGTCCCACAGCGGAAACCAGACGGTGATCATCTCCGTCTCGTCCGCGTCCTCGTTCACCACGCCGCCGTCCTGGTGCCAGGGCGTGGCGCCCACCTGGATTTTGCCGGTCTGCGGGTTGCGCGGCGTGCGATGCTCGGGCGGCTTCATGCGCACGTGCTGCACCGGGTTGGAGTAAATCTCCGGGCCGATGAACTGCTCGACGGCGTCCAGCAGCCTTTCGTTGCGGATCATGTGGAAGATGGCCGGCCCCACCCACAGCGGCGAGTCGGGCTTCACGTTGCGCTTGGGCAACATGAAGTCGAAATACTGGCTGTGAATGCGCCCGCTCTCCTCGCAGATGCGCATGTAGCGCTCGTTGAAGTCCAGCTCCGTGTAGCGCTCTCTGATCTCGCCCTTCCCGCACAGTTCGTCGGCCAGGCTGTCGAGCACGCCGTGGTACTCGTCGATGACGGGGTCCAGATCGGCGACCGGGTCCAGCAGGCCCTCGGCCACCACGTAGCCCTGCTCATGGAAGGTCTCCAGATCTTCGCGACTCAAGCGGACCATGCCGCCCTCCTGCCTGCGCACTGCCTGCATTGCTGCGTTGCTGCGCTACTATAGCGCAGGTCATACATTTGTCAGCAGTCCACCAGGCAGGGAGGCCGCTCATGGCCACAACCCGCGTCCGTCATCTGATTTTGTTGCTGCTCGGCGTCTGGCTCTGCGCGGCGCTGCTGATTCCCCTGCTGGCGCGGCCGCTCTTCGCCCCGCCCGCCGTGGACGAGCGGCAACTCTTCCTGCTGATGGGCCTCACCGGCAGCGTGAGCATTCTCATCGCCTGGGGCATCGGCCAGCCGGGCCTCGGCCAGCGTCTGCGCCGCCTGCGCGACGGTCTCATGCTGCTCAGCCTGTTGACCATCCTGACGCTCTTCGCCAACTTCTGGTTGCTGGCGCGGCAAATGTTCCTCGACGCCCATGATCTGGGCCTCAGCGCCGTGCTGCTGGTCTTCGGCGCCTGGACCGCGCTCGGTTGCGGCTACTTCATCAGCAACGCCTTCACGCCCCGCATCCGCGCCCTCGCCCGCGGGGCGGAGCGCATCGCCCGCGGCGAGACGGGCACCCGCGTCCCCGCCGCGGGCCAGGACGAACTGGCAGCCCTCGCCCGCAGCTTCAACCTGATGGCCGAACGCCTGGAGGGTGCCGCCGCCCGCCGCGAGCGCCTCGAACAGGGCCGGCGCGACCTGATCGCCTGGACCAGCCACGACCTGCGCACGCCGCTGGCCTCGCTGCGTCTGGTCATCGAGGCCCTCGTCGACGGCGTCGCCGGCGATGAGGCCACGCAGCAGCGCTACCTGCAGACTGCGCAGCGCGAAATCCGCAACCTAAGCCAGCTCATCGACGACCTCTTCGAACTCTCCCAGCTGGAGAGCGGCCACGTCGAGTTGCAACTGCAGCGCAGCTCCCTCGGCGACCTGCTTTCGGATACGCTCGGCGCCTTGCGCCCCGTCGCCCGCCGGCGCGAGGTGCAACTGGAAGGCGAGGTCAGCGACGACGTCGACCCGCTGCTGATCGACCCTGAAAAAATCCAGCGCGTGCTCTACAACCTGGTGAGCAACGCCATCCGCCATACCCCGGCCGGCGGCAACGTGCGCCTCGCCGCCGCCAGCGTGTCCGGGCAGGTGCGCGTCACGGTCAGCGACAGCGGCGAGGGCATTGCCGCGGCGGACCTGCCCCAGGTCTTCGAGCGCTTCTGGCGCGGCGGGCAGGCGCGCACCCGCGACGAGGATGGCGAACGCGGCGCCGGCCTCGGCCTGGCCATCGCCCGCGGCCTCGTCGAGGCCCATCAGGGCCGCATCGAGGTCAGCAGTCAACCGGGCGCCGGCACGGAGTTCAGTTTCACCCTGCCGCGCAGCCTCGCCTGAAGGGGACTTTCAGCCCCCGGGACGCCTCCGCCACAGACTGGCCCTCACCCCAAACCCCGTCCCGCCCAGTCGCGGGAAAAGGGGCCGGGGGAGGGTGCCCCGCCTGAACGCGAATGTGCTTTTCCGCCCTCACCCCAGGACGTTAAAGGGACGGCTCCCGCTGCAGACGGGCAAGACATCCGCCGACATAGCGCGGCGGGCGACGGGCGATTTGATAAATCGCCCCTACAGGTAGGGGCGCCACACCATCGCGCCTTCTTTCTTTCCGGTGAGGAAAAGGGGCCGGGGGAGGGTTCCCGCGACTCAGCGGGACAGGGG
>DAOUIB010000225.1:0-1838 GCA_034428275.1 Anaerolineae bacterium | reverse complement strand
ACATCAGCGGCAAGGTGATGCGCCAAAGGCTCTGCCAACTCGTGGCGCCGTCCACTTTGGCGGCGTCGTAGTACTCCGGCGGAATGTCCAGCAGTCCGGCCAGAAACACAATCATCCAGAAACCGGTACCGGCCCAGACCACCACGAGAGAAATGGAAAGCAGCGCCCACTGGGTGTGACCCAGCCAGTTCGGTCCTTGCACGCCGACGTAGCGCAGCAGGCTGTTTACCAGACCGTAATCCTGGTTGTAGGCAAAGCTCCAGACGACGGCGATGGCTACGCTGGACGTGACGGTAGGCAAAAAATACAACGCGCGAAAAAAGGCGCGTCCGCGAATGTGCTGCACGGCCAGGGCCACCGACATTCCCCAGACCAGCCCGAGCGGGATCGTGATGGCGGCGTAGACAAGGGCGTTCCGATAGGCAATCAGGAAGATCTTGTCTTCCATCAACTCGGCGTAATTGGCCAGACCGACGTATTTGTCGGTGAAAAGCGGGTCCCATTCACGAAAACTGAGAAAAAGGGAGGAAATTAGCGGGTAGGCGGTAAAAACAATTATCCACAGCAAGACTGGTGCAATGAAGAGCCAGCCCGCGATGTTGTCACGGCGGGTGGTTGCGGGTATCCGGGCTCTAATTTTGTCTAGCAGCCCTCCGCGGCCTTTCGCCACAGTGCTTGCCATATAGTCCTCCCGCGCGTCAGCATGTCCCCGTGCCCGCCCGGCCGGACGGGCACGGGGATGCCTGCAACTGATCGGGACTAACCGCCAAGCGCTGCGGTCAACTCGGCAGAAACTTCAGTCAGAACGTCTTCAGCGCTGCCTTCGTTCGAGTAAATCAGGGCGATCTTGGCCAGCGCGGCGTTCACCTCACTGCTGAAGAGATGGCCGATCTCCTGGCGCGAAATGCCGCTGCCCAGCAAGGCGCTCATGAATTCCCGCGTCATGCCCTGCGGCTGGTTGTCCGGCCACTGGTCGAAACCGGCCTGTTCCAGCGCGCTCTTGCGCACCGGCGGGGACGAAAGCGAGACAAACATGACGTCGGTGGCGAATTCGGGGGAGGCATAGGCTTTCATCACTTCCCAGCTGGCGTCCCTGTCCGGCGCCGTCTTGGGAATCACCCAGCCGCCGGTGAAATTGGGGACGTAGTAATTCTCCGAGCCGGCCACGCGCGGCGGCAGGCCGACGTCCCAGGTGAAGTTGATGTCACTACTCCTGTAACGGAAATAGCCAGCCTGCCAGGTGCCATCGAGCAGGATGCCCAGTTGCCCGGCCAGGAAGAGTTCGTTGGCGCCCGTTTGCAGAGAGCCCGGCGCTACCGTCGAGCGGTCTTCATGCATCATCTTCTGGTAGAGGTCCAGGAGAGCGATCGTCTCCGGGTTGTCCAGCAGCGATACCGTCACGTCTTCGTTAAAGGCCATCTGACCTGCAAGGCCCGGCAACAGGTCGTAAGCCCAGTCCGCACCGGAGCCATAGCCGTATTGCACGATCTGATCGCCGTCAGTCTTGGTCAAGGCCTTCGCCCACTCGCGCAGGTCATCCCAGGTCCACGTGTCGGTGGAGGAGGGCGGCGTGATGCCGGCTTCCTCAAAGAGGTCGACGTTGAAGTAGCAGTGGAATGCGCCCCGGTCGTTGGTAAGGCCATACATTTTTCCGTCGTAGGTCCATTCGGCAAGCGACGCGTCGTCGAAATCGCTCAGATCGTAACCGTCGCGTTCGATCAGGTCGTCGATAGGATCAATGACGTTGCGGTCCAGCATAATTGGCGTGTGGTAGGCGTTGAAGGTGATCACGTCGTAAGGATCGTCGCCGACCAGGCTGGTGAAGACCTTGCTGAAGA
>DAOUIB010000224.1:0-7341 GCA_034428275.1 Anaerolineae bacterium | reverse complement strand
TCGCGCCATTCGAGCGGGTCCTCCCGCGTGTCGTAAAGCGCTTCCACGTCCTCGCCGCAAAGCAGCAGGCGGTGGCGCCCGCTGACCATGGCGCGGCGCGGCTGCGCCAGACGCCGGCGCGCCAGCAGGCCGGGGTTGCGCTGCCGCAGCAGCGCCAGCAAGGTCTCCGGAGGCCAGGCCTCGCTGAAGACCCGCTCCGCGTCATCGCCTCCCTGCGCCGCCGTCGCCAGATCCAGGCGCGCCACGTCGGCGTCGGGCAGGGCCGCATCCAGCGGAGCGTCCAGACCGGCGGTCGCCAGGGCCGTGTGGAAGACGCGGCGCGTGGAGACGGGGGCAGCCACGCGCTGGCCGGCGGGGAAGCGTCCCGCGGGGTCATGGACCAGCAGCGGCGCCTGCACCAGCTCCTGTGGCACGCCGAAGCCGTGGCCCATGTAGCCGTGCTCGCCGTGGGTCTCGCCGTGGTCCGCCACGATGATGACCTGCGTGTCTTCCAGCGCGCCCATGCGCTCCAGCGCCTGAAACAGTCGCCCCAGTTGTTCGTCCTGCTGCAGGATTTCGGCGTCGTAGGCATCCAGCAGGGCCTGGCGTTCGTCCGCCGTCAGCGGCGGCTCCGGCGGCAGGGTCCAGCGCGCGGCGCGGGCGTTGAAGCGCCTCACGAAACGCCGCCCCTGCGGCCCCTGCCCGGGCGCGACCCGACCCAGGGCTGCGCGCGGCGGCCGCCAGGGCAGGTGCGCGCCCATCAGGTTGAGAAAGATGAAGTGGCGCGCATCCGCGTCACCGGCGCGCTGCTGACGATACCAGTCGCAGAGATCTTCGATGGAGCTGGCGCCATCGCCCTTGAAGCGGATCAGCCGCGTCCAAAGCGGCGCCAGGCGCGGGCGCAGGGCGGCGCGAAAGAGCAGGCTCGAGCGCGCGCCCCGCTGCTGCACGGGCCGCATGAGCCGGCCCCAGTCCCTGCCTGAAGCGCGGCCGCGCAGGGCCGGTCGGCTGCGCGCAACACCGGCGTAACTGTAGAAATGCGTGAAGCCGCGCTGCAGGCCGCTGTCCAGCGCGGCCAGCAGGGGATTGTTGCAGAAGGCCGCCGTCCGCCAGCCGGCGGTCTGCAGGACCTCGGCGAGCGTCGCGTGTTGCAGTCCCAGGCGGTCGTGCACCTGGGTGAGTCGGTGCAGGGAGGGGTAGCGGCCGGTGAAGAGCGAGGCGTGCGCCGGCAGGGTCCACTGCGCCGGTGCCCAGGCGCGTTCGAAGAGTGCAGCGCGGCCGGCCAGGTCGTCAAGGGCCGGCGCGGTCGGGCGCCCGTAGCCGTAGGTGGAGAGGTGGTCGCGGCGCAGGGTGTCGAGAACGACGAGGAGGATGTGGCGGGCGTTCATCGCTGGCGAGATCTCACCCGGGCGCTGCGTCGAAATCGGCGAAGCAGCGACCAGCCAGCCAGTCCGGGAAGCTGTAGATACCGTTCACCTGTAGCCAACATTCACCTCTGCCCTGGCGGCCAGGTCCCGGGCGAAGACAAATCTTCCGGTCTTCATCCAGGCGACTGTTGAGTCAATCAGAAAACAACTGCGGCGTTGCCAAATGGCAATGGCAAAACCCCGGGCGTCGCGCGGCGCGCCAGTTCACCTTCCTGGCTCACCTCGTATCCCTCGCTGCGGGCGATCTTTTCCAGAATGTCCGCCATCAGGAAGCGGTGACACTCGTCACAGTCGGGGCCGACGACGCAGTAACAGGTGAGCACGAGACAGTCGTCATTGCGGAAGGCGTCCCGCAGCAACTCGTGAAAGGCCCCGGCATGCTGCACGTACCTTTTGCGCAACAGGTCGTGGTACTTCTCCGAGTAAGTTGCCCAGTCGATACGTTTTTCCCTGAATGCCAGCACCATGCTCCAGGTGGGCGCCATTAATTTGCCGTATGCGTCCCCTGACTTCACCGTGGTGTTGAGGACGCGCTCATTCGCCGCCGGCCGGTGATCGATGCGCGCGGTCGCAATGCGCAAGACCTGCGCAGCCTCTTCGGTCCCTGTCATGCATCGCTCCTGTCGTCCGCCGCCAGTATAACGCAGGGCGCGGCGGCGGCCTGGCGCGCGGCCATGAAGCGCTGCCGCACCCTGGCCCAGGCGCCGGCGAGGCTGAAGGTCTCGTTAGCGTGTGATCGTCTTTGGCTGAACAGGGATACGATGAGCGCAGTGGCGGCGTGCCGCGCCAGCGCCCCTGCGATCAGCCGCAGGCGGCTGAACCGTGACAGGCAGCCTGCCCGGTCGCGGCAGGTGGTTTTCCCCTGGCGAGGCGCAAGCCCGTTCAGGCAGCGCCGGAAATGTGTTTCGAGGTGACGCTGTGAAAAAGCTGCGAGTCATCCTGCTGGTGAGCGCGCTGCTGGCCTGGCACCTGCCCGCCCTGCGCGCGCATCAACCTTTTTGTGAATTCGCCGATTTAACTGCCGCCACGCCCTGGCAGGTCCCCGATGCCGCCATTTCCCATGCCTACTTTGGCAACGTGTATCCGGCGGGCGATATCGACTACTTCAGCTTTGAGGCGAGGGCCGGGCAATCGGTACTGATAAGTCTGAGCATTCCCGCGATCGACGACGTCGACGTGTACGCCCCGCTGCTGGCAGTCTTTGGGCCAGGCGTGTCCGGCCCTGCCGGCCTGGATTTGCCCGCAGCGCCTGAAATACCGGGTGGTCAGGGCGCCGCGCTGGTCCCGCTCGGCGACGAACCCGTTTACTTTTACGAACCCTTCGGCCGCAAATACTTCTGGAACTGGCAGGACAGCATCTTTGTCGCGCCGCAGACTGCCGCCTATACCGTTGCGCTCTGGCATCCCCGGGGTGAGATTGGCCGCTATACCTTCGTGATCGGCCAGCGGGAAGTCCTGGGGGGCGAGGCCGACTGCTTCGCGACCTACGCGGAATACTGGACGCCGCTCGTGGAGGGCGTCAATCCCTACCGCGATACGATCATCCCCGACGACATGACGCATGACCACGGCGGGCGGTTGGAAGTTGGCGCCGAAAACGCGCCAGAGGTCAACCTGCAGTTAATCCCGCTTGCCAGCGGCGGCTTCAACCTGCGCGTGCAAACGCTGAACTTCGCGTTTACTCCGCAGAACGTGGATCTGGAACCACTGCCCAATGAGGGCCACGCTCACCTCTACGTCGATGGCGAGAAGATCGCCCGCCTCTATGGCGAATGGTTTCACCTCCCGGCGCTGCCCGCAGCAGCCGAAACGCTGACCGTCACGCTCCATGCCAATGACCACAGCGTCTTCACCAGGGATGGCAGCGAGATTTCGGCTTCACTGGACCTGCAGCAGGGGCAGGATTGGCCGTGACCCGCGGCCTGTCTGCTGAAATGCGGCGCCATCATCCTGCCTTCATCTGATCCGGCATGGCGCGCGGCGCCGTCCCTGTTGCCACAGGGGATTTCTTGCGGCACAATAGCCGCGGCTCTGCCCACTCAGGCAAAGGAGGCCGGAATGCGCAGCATTAAGGTCCTGTTGTTCGTTATGGCGCTGTGCCTGCTGACGACGCCCTCATGGGCGCAGGAGGCAGAACCCAGGGCCGAAATCAGTTGGCCGCCGCCTGTTTATGTCCTGCGCGGCGAGGTCTCCCTGAGGGGTACCGTCAATCTCCCCGGCATGACCAGCTATTACATCGAGTATCGCGCGCTGGATGACGACCTTTCGGCGCCGGACTCGCGCGCCTTCCTGCCGGTTACCCTGCCATCCGGCACCCCCGTCGTGGATGACGTGCTGGGCGCCTGGGATACGGGCGGCGTGGCGGACGGTCTCTACGAGATTCGCCTGAACGTCGTGACGCCGGGCGGTGACATGATGCGGCAGGTGCTCGGGCCCCTGCGCGTGGAAAACGAGCGTATGCCGGATGAAGACAGGGGCGTGGTCGTGGAAGAAGTGACCCCTGTGCCCGATGAATCGCCGCGGGTGACGGCGCGCGTCAACGCCAACGTGCGCACGGGCGACAGCACGGCCTTCCGCCCCATCGACGCCCTGCTCACGGGCGAGAGCGCGCCGATTCTGGGCGTCAGCAGCCGGGGCAGCGGCTGGTACCAGATCGCCCTGCCCAACGGGCGACGCGGCTGGATCTCGGATGTTGTGGTGCTGGTGTCCGGCAACATTGAAAACCTGCCGCGCATCGTGCCGCCCCCGCTGCCACCGCCCCCGACGCTTACGCCGATACCGGCCAACGCGGACCTGATCGTCGAGTGGATCAACTTCGAACCGCAGCAGCCGCGTTGTAACGAGTCCTTCCAGATCACGGCCCAGGTGGCCAACATCGGGGCCGGCAACTCGGGCGCCAGCGGCGTCATCCTCGTGCAGGACTGGCACGTCAACTCCGGGACGATCACCGCGACCACCAACGGTGGCTTCCCTGCCCTGGCGCCGGGCCAACGCTTTACAGCGGTGATGAACCTGACGGTGACCACCTTCTACAATGAAAGCCACCGTCTGAACATCACGCTCGATACGGCCAACACCGTGGCGGAGAGCAACGAAGGCAACAACGCTGCCAACCGCGACTACACCCTGGCACAGGCCGGCTGTTGAGGCAGCGCAGGGGGCACGACTGCCAAAAAACTGAAGCCGCCCTGGAAGCCTCATTCCAGGGCGGCCGACGGGAGATCGCTGCGAAAGGTCCCTGTGTACCAGCCCCTTGCCCGTCTTTCGCCAGGGTCGGCTGAGAGAGGGCTCCAGGCAACTGCCTTTCCGGGCAAATGACCTGTGTCGTTGGCCGATCGTGCAGGGGCGACATGGCGTGTCGCCTCTGTACATCAGGTTGCCAGGGCGGAATTCATGCGGCACTATTGTGACGGTTATCAAAACCTGTGGAGGCCTGTGATGCGCAGCAAGTTGATTTCTCTGTTCGTGGTTGTGCTGTGTCTGCTGGCTCTGCCCGTCGCAGCGCAGGAAGCGGAGGAGCCGACGGCAGAGATCAGTTGGCCGCCGCCGGTTTACGTCCTGCGCGGCGAGGTCTCCCTGCTGGGCAGCGTCAACCTGCCCGACATGACCGGATTCTTCATTGAGTATCGCGCGCTGGATGACGACCTCGGCGCGCCCGACACGCGCCCCTGGCTGCCCGTCACCCTGCCATCCGCGACGCCCGTCGTCAACGGCGTGCTGGGCGCCTGGGATACCGGCGCAGTGCCCGACGGGCTCTACGAATTGCGCCTGAACGTCGCCTCAGGCGCCGGCGACATGGCCCATCAGGTCGTGGGGCCGCTGCGCGTGGAAAACGAAAGCATGATGGCCGACGACATGACTATGGTCATGGAAGAGGACATGGAGGAGATGGAGCAGATGATGCCCGTCTCCGCTGAGTCGCCCATGGTGACGGCGCGCGTCAACGCCAACGTGCGCTCCGGCGACAGCACCCGTTTCCGCATCATCGGCGCTCTGGGCAACGGCGAGAGCGCGCCCGTCCTGGGTATCAGCAGTCGCGGCTCCGGCTGGTTCCACATTGAACTGGCGAACGGCCGCCTGGGCTGGATTTCGCCCACTGTCGTCAACGCGTCGGGCGCAATTGAAAACCTGGCGCAAATCGTGCCGCCACCGCTGCCGCCGCCACGGCCGACGTCCGTCCCGAGCGGCGACGTTGACCTGGTCGCCGGCCACATGCGGCACCAATCGCCCGGTGGGGTGATCAAGTGCGGTATCGGCTTCATCGTCGAGGTTGACGTGGCCAACTTCGGCAGCACGCCGTCACCCGGCGGCAGGGTCCGTTTTCTGGACTATGGCCTCAAGAACGACGGGGGTCGGCGGGATGACGTGGCGCAAATGGAAATCGGGGAGTTCCCGCCCATCCAGCCCGGCCAGACCGTCGGCGCGAAGGCGTGGCTGACCGTATCGCGCCATGTCGGCAGCAATCACGTGATCTACGCGCAGGTCGACTTCGACAATGCGATTCCCGAGCGAACGACAGCGAACAACAACACGCAAATGGGCCTCTACAGACTCGAAAGAGGCGATTGTTAGCGGGCTGTTGCAGCAGAGCTTCGCTTGCAGCAGCGGACTGCCAGGCCCTCTGGCCGGGGCCTGGCGGCGCGGGATGTCGCAGCTTCCATGAAGCAATGGCTTTACCGCATCCAGGCCCTGCGCCTTGAGATGCTGGTCACGGGCGGCACGGAGGAAGAACAAGCCGTGCTTGACCGGCATTTCGCCTACCTGCAGCGGCTCTGCGACGAGGGTACAGTGCAACTGGCCGGCCGCACCACGCTGGAGGACTACCACAGCTTCGGCATCGTCATTTTTCAGGCGCCGGACGAGGAGGCCGCGCTGGCCATCATGCGCAATGACCCGGGCGTGCAACAGGGCCTCTTTCGGGCCGAACTCTTCCCCTGGCGCACGGCGCTGCCGCAGCCGGCCGGCCAATGATTTTGACCGGGAAGGAAGGCCTTCCCGGTGACGCCGCAGGAGGTCTCCATGACTGCCGATTTGCAGGGAAACGTCATTCTCGTCACCGGCGGCGCGCAGGGCATCGGCGCCGCCACGGCCGAACTCTGTGCCGCGCGCGGCGCCCGCGTCGTCATCGCCGACCACAAGGCGGGCGGGGGTGCGCGCGCCGCGGCCATCCGCGACGAGGGTGGCTGCGCCGACTTCCTGCAGACGGACGTGCGCCACGACGATGATGTGAAGGCCCTCGTCGACTTCGTGCGCGAGCGCCACGGCGGGCTGGACAAGGTGGTCTGCGCCGCCGGCGTGCTGCCCGGCCCCTGGCTCTCGCCCGAAGAGATGCCGCTGGAAGACTTCAAGCGCGCCCTCGACGTCAACATCACCGGCGTCTTCCTCTGCGCCAAATACGGCGCGCCCCTGCTGGAGGCCAGCGGTCGGGGCGTCTTCGTCGTCATCGCTTCCGGCGCCGGCGTCTTCGGTCCCAGCTCATCGCTGGCCTACGCCTCCGGCAAGGGCGGCGCCAACGGCTTCGCCATGACCCTGCAGGAGCGCCTCGCGGAGCGCCGCGTTCGCGTCAACACCATCTACCCCGGCAACATCATCACCGAGATCAAGCTCAGCGTGGATATCGCCCGCGCCCGTCGTGAAGGCCGACCGGAGCAGGACGCGCACGATTACGCCAGCGAGCACTACGGCATGCCGGAGGGCGTCGCCAAAGTCATCGCCTTCGTGCTCAGCGACGAGGCGGACTACCTGCGCGGCGGCGTCCGCACGCGCTAGGCCTGCCCTCACCCAGGACGCGAAAAAGGGCCGCCCCCACCCGATTCCGAACCCCGAAAACCTCGCCAGCGTAATCCCCTGTATACTGTGGACAGGGAATTTCACCTTGCCCATGATTCAGCTTGCGCCGGACATCGTCTATCTCGGCCTCGTTCTCGGCCTGTGG
>DAOUIB010000223.1:0-5797 GCA_034428275.1 Anaerolineae bacterium | reverse complement strand
GGAACAGATAGTAACTGGTCCCCGTCGCCCCGCCGAAGGCAGGCAGTCCGAAGGCTTCGGCAAGGGGAAAGGAGCGCGGTTGCTGCAGTCGGAAGAGCACGCCAAATCCGTTGTCCGGCGGACCGTCCAGCGCACGGGTCTCTACGTCCAGTTCAAAATCAGCCAGTTCGGGACCGGCTGCGGCATACACCAGGCGATTTGGCTCGCCCGGCTCCAGAACGAGTTCACCGTCCTGCAGCCTGGCCGAATTTCCTCGCCGGGACAAAGCCATACTGGCATCCGGTAACGCGAAATCTGCCGCGTAAAGCAATGCCCCCGCAACGCCATCGGCAACAAATCCCGTGTTGGCTGCCAGGCGCGAGGTCCAGGTCAGGGCCGCCAGCGTTGCCACCAGGGCCAGGTAAAGCAGGGGTCGGCGCACGTCCGTGCCTCGGCGATCATGGAGCAATCAGTCTGGCACAGCGCTCCTGCGCCCGCAATGGACAGCCTGGGCGACATACTGGACAAGCCCGTCCATGCCCCTATAATCGGAAGGCAGACGCAGGGGGCAAAATCGTGGCTGATCTGATGAACCCGGACAGCATTCCCGTCGTGGACCCAAACGGGGGCAGCGCCTGGAAACCGGACCCTGCGCATCCCCGGCGGCGCCCGCCCTGGATCAAGGTGCGCGCGCCCTCCGGCGCCACTTACGAACACGTTCGCGGCCTGATGCGCTCCAAGACACTGCACACAGTCTGTGAGGAAGCGCAGTGCCCCAACATTGGCGAGTGTTGGGGCAAGGGCACCGCCACCTTTCTCATGATGGGCGATACCTGCACCCGTTCATGCGGTTTCTGTGACATCAGGACCGGGCGGCCGGCGCCACTGGACTGGGCCGAACCCAATCGGGTGGCCGAGGCCGTTCGCGCCATGGGCCTCGAGCACGTGGTCATCACCAGCGTCAATCGCGACGAACGGCCGGACGGTGGCGCGCCGATCTTCGCCATGGTGATTCGTCGCATCCGGCAGTTGCAGCCCGGTTGCAGCATCGAGGTGTTGATTCCGGACTTCAAGGGCGACGAAGCCGCGCTGCGAACCGTCCTGGACGCGCGACCCGAGATTCTCAATCACAACGTGGAAACGGTCCCGCGCCTCTTTCGCATCGTGCAACCGCAGGACCGTTATGAATGGGCCATGGCCACCTTGCGCAACGCCCGTCGCCTGGACCCCGAGGTGTTGACCAAGAGCGGCATTATGCTTGGCCTGGGAGAGCAAATGGACGAGTTGCTCCAGACGATGCGGGACCTGCGTGATTGCGACGTGGACATTTTGACCGTCGGCCAGTATTTGCAGCCGAGTCGCTCGCATTTGCCCGTTGAGCGTTTTTACGAGCCGAAAGAGTTCGATTTCATTCGCGAACAGGGCCTGGCCATGGGCTTTCGCTGGGTGGAAAGCGGGCCGCTGGTCCGCAGCAGCTACCGCGCCGGCGAACAGGTGCGCGCGCTGTCTCAGCGACAGGAGTTCCGCCTGCGGGTAACGCCGACACAGTAGGCCTCCACAATGACTGTTCTCGGGCCGGGCGTTAACATTCGCAATTCCTGTGCTATACTGTTGCCGTGCTTAACCCGCAGCGGTCGCCGGCAGGACGTCTGGTTACAGGTGACTGCACAACACGTCAGGGGACCGGCAGCTACGTGCTAAAGGAATTGCTTCTGCGCGCTGAACAGCGCGGCTTCTTGACACTTGACGACATTATTGAACTGACCGACGAAGACGAAAACGCCTCGGTACTCGCTGCAATTCACACCGAACTGGAAGAACTGGGCGTCGAGGTCCGCCAGGACGAGGAAAACCATCGCAGCCTGCTCGGCAGGGGTCGGGAGGCCCTGGCGACGGAAAAAAACGACGCCGACATCGGCGACATCAATGCTGTTTCCGCCGACGATCCCGTCGGCCTTTATTTTCGCCAGATGGCCCAGGAACCCCTGCTGACGGCCCAGGATGAAATCGATCTCGCCAGGCGTATTGAGGATGGCCGCAACGCCCGTGGCGATTTGAATGACCCTTTTACAGGCTCGCGCCTGAGTGACATTGAGTTGGCGCGGCTGGAACGCCTGGAGATGGACGGTCAGGCTGCCCGCGAGCACCTTGGCCGGGCCAATACGCGCCTGGTCGTCAGCATCGCCAAACGTTACATGAACCAGGGCCTGCCCTTCCCCGATCTGATCCAGGAAGGCAACGTCGGCCTGATGCGCGCCGTCGACAAGTACGATTACAAGCGCGGCAACCGCTTTAGCACCTACGCCACCTGGTGGATCCGGCAGGCCATCACGCGCGCCCTCGCCCAGAAGACGCGCACCATTCGCATTCCGCTGCACATGACCGAACGAATCCGCCAGATGTATCGCGCGGCCCAGTCACTGGAGCAAAAACTGGGACGCCGGCCCACGCCCGAGGAGATCGCCCTCGAGATGGACCTGCCGGCCGAAATCGTTTGTCGCATGATGGACGCCAGCCAGCACGCCATCGCCCTTGAACGACCGGTCGGTGAGGACGGCGACAGTGAATTCGGCGATTTCATCGAGGACCAGGACTCACCGAGCCCGGTCGAGGTGGCCACGCGCAATCTGCTGCAGGAGACGATTGAGGAAGTGTTGGCCGAGTTGACCCCTCGTCAAAACCAGATCCTGCGCATGCGTTTCGGCCTGGGCGATGGCGAACCCCATACTCTGGAGGAAATCGCCAGCAAGTTCGGCCTGAGTCGCGAACGCATTCGCCAGCTGGAAAAGGAAGCCCTGCGACGACTGCGTCATCCGCGTCTGGCCCACAATCTTCGCGACTATCTGGGCTGATTCAACGTAGAATAATCATGCGCCGCCCTGCACTGCTGCAAAGCGACCGGTTTTGCCAGGTTTCGGCTCGAACGCATTGAGTGCATTTGACAAACAGGCAGGAAGTGACCACATGAGCGAAAACAGCGTCCGTTACGCCTGGTTTGACGGGGCCGTCGTGCCCCTTGAACAGGCCAAAATCAGCGTTCACAACCAGGCCTTGCAGTACGGCACCAGCGTCTTCGCCGGGATGCGCGCCTACTGGAATGCGGAACGCGAGCAACTCTACCTGTTCCGTCCCTTCGACCATTTCGAACGCTTGCTGCAGTCCGCCGCCCTGCTGCGTCTCGACCTGAATTACACGCCGGCGCAATTGCTGCAAAGCCTGATTGCGTTGTTGCAGGCCGAGGGTGTGGACTGCAACTGCTACATCCGTCCCCTGGTGTATGCCGCCAATGAGTCCCTTGGCGTGCATTTGCTGGACGCGCGGCCGGAGCTGGCCATTACCCTGATGCCCCTGCACGACGGCGGTTTCGTCAGCAAGGCCGGCGGCATGCACGTGTGCATTTCGGCCTGGCGCCGGGTCGAGGACAACGCCATTCCGGCGCGCGGCAAGATCTCGGGCTCCTACGTAAATTCCCTCATGATCCGTTCGGACGCCATGCTTGCCGGTTATGACGACGCCATCGTACTTAACAATGACGGGCACATCGCAGAATGCAGCGTCGCCAATCTGTTTCTCGTGAGAAAGGGCGTTGCCATCACGCCGCCGGTCACGGCCGATGTTCTCGAAGGCGTCGTCCGGCGTTCCCTGATTCAATTGTTGCAGGAAGAACTCAATGTCGAGGTCCAGGAACGCGCTGTCGACCGCACCGAAGCTTACCTGGCTGACGAGATGTTCATGTGCGGCACGGGCGCAGAGATCACGCCGATCACGAGGGTCGAACATCGTCCGGTCGGCGGTGGCGAAATCGGCCCCCTGACTTCCCGCCTGAGCCAACGCTTTCTGGATATTGTCTACGGACGCGACAGTCGCTACATGGACTGGCTTGAGCCGGTATTCGCCCTGCAGCGGGCGGTTGGTTGACCGTGATGAACATGAACACAGTCGCTCCGCCCCGCGCCGTCATCCGCGTACGCAATCTGTCGCGCGAATTGCGTCTGGGAAAGGTCCGGGTGCACGCCTTGCGTGACGTCAACCTGGAAATCTTCGCCGGCGAAATGGTGAGTATCGTCGGGCCATCCGGCAGCGGCAAGAGCACCTTGCTGGGGCTGATCGGCGGCCTCGATTCGCCCAGCAGCGGCAGCGTCGAAATGGACGGCGTTGACATCTCGAACATGAACGAGGACCAGCTCACCACCATCCGCAACGAAAAGATCGGCTTCATCTTCCAGTTTTTCAACCTGATCCCCACGCTCACCGCCCGGGAAAACGTGGCTCTCCCGGTCCAGTTCGCAAACAAACCGAAATACAGACCCGAACGCCGCGCCCGCGAGCTGCTGGAGCAACTGGGTTTGGGCGACCGTATGCACCACCGTCCGGCCGAGCTCTCTGGCGGAGAACAACAGCGCGTCGCCATCGCCCGCGCCCTGGCCAACGACCCGCCCCTGTTACTGGCTGACGAGCCGACCGGCAACCTGGATACCGCGTCGGGGCAGGTCGTACTCGAATCGCTGCGTGACGTGCAACGCGAGGCCGGCACCACAGTCGTGCTGGTTACGCACGATCCGGAACTGGCTGAAATCACGGACCGTCAACTGACCCTGGTCGACGGCCAGCTGCTGGGCGAGGCGCAGGAAGCACAGCATGAACCCGCCTGAACTGCCCGCCACCTGGCCCATCACGATCGCCGGCATCAGACGGGACCTGCGCCTGTTTGAGATCAGCCCGGGCGTGCGCATCGCCATACTCAACATTCTGGGAGACAGCGAACTGGTGCAGGCGGCCAGCGCGGCCCTCGCCGGCAAACTGGGCGATTTCAACGCGGATGTGCTGGTGTCGCCCGAGGCCAAGGCGATCCCGCTGGCCCACGCCCTGTCGCTCGACATGCAATTGCCCTATGTCGTGCTGCGAAAGTCGCTCAAGCCCTACATGGGGGAGGCCCTGGCCTCCGAGACTTTGAGCATCACGACCGGTCAGCCGCAAATGCTTTACCTTGACGAGCGGGACCGTGAACTCGTCCTGGGAAAACGCGTGATCCTGCTGGATGACGTCATTTCCACTGGCAGCACCCTGCAGGGCCTCCGTTTGATTATGCGCAAGGCGGGCGCCGACGTCGTCACGGAAGCTGCCATCCTGACAGAGGGGGACCGCGCGAAATGGACCAATATTGTCGCGCTGGGCCATCTCCCCGTCTGGGTGGACGACTGAAGCCGGCTCACCCGGACTCCAGTTTCTCCAGCACCAGAAAATGCGACAGCCCCCAGACGTCCAGCGGGCCGCCCTCCAGACTTTGTAAAAGGTCCCGCATGGCGCGGGCCGGACCGCCAAAACGCCTGACCCAATTGTCATAGCCGCCATAAATGCGCCGCATTTCCAGCAGCCGGACCGGACAGCCTGCCAGAAGGTTAAGCAGGCCCCGCCGCGTATACGCGCGCACGTGCGGCGCGAGGCGATTGCGCGCCACGTCCGGCAGCCAGTTGATCAGGGGCGTGTTGCCGAAATGATAGCGACCGCGCCAAAAGTGCCCGTGCGTTTCGAAGGGGTACCAGCGGTTGGGGCAGAAAATGACGGCGCGCCCGCCCGGCTTCAAAACCCGTATCATTTCCCGCAGGGCCTGGCGGTCGTCCTGTACGTGCTCCAGCACCTCGTTGGACAGCACCGTATCGAAACGGTCGCTGGCGTATGGAAGCCATTCCGCGGCGGCGACCAGGGCGTGAGGGGTCGTCGAACTGGCCTGCAGCACCCGGTCCGGTTCAATATCAAAGAGCTCCACGCTCGCTGCGTAGCGCTCCTGAAGTTGCCGGGCGTACGTGCCGGTTCCGCC
>DAOUIB010000222.1:0-17211 GCA_034428275.1 Anaerolineae bacterium | reverse complement strand
GTTCGTCGCCGACGTGGAAGCCTTCCGGCTTGAGATCAAGGACGGGCTGGAGCAGCGCGTACAGGACGTGTTCACGTGATATGGGGCAGCGGCCTTCACATCCCGACCTCTTTCCCGCTCAGTTGCGGGAGCCCCTCCCTCAGGGAGAGGGGGACAAAAAGGGTCCGGTCGAACAGAAGGAATCAGATCGTGGACTCCTGCGTTGAACAGGAGCTGTTGATCCGACGTGGAGTTAAAGTCCCTCTCCCTGAGGGAGAGGGATTTAGGGTGAGGGCAGGAGCTGAGCCCTTCACTTTGCTGACCGTTTCTTTTCGTGAAGGCGGCTTCTTCCGGTCAGGCGGGAGCGACGCAGGTGATATTGAGCAGCGCGTACAGGACGTGTTCACGTGACTCTGCCTGATCTGGCGCTTTATCTGGTGTTGCCGCTACTGGGCATCGCCCTGCTGCTGGCGCTCTGGCGGCTGCTGCGCGGTCCGCGTACCCCCGACCGCGTGGTGGCGCTGGACCTGATGGTGACTCTGGGCCTGGGCACGATCGCCGCCTATGCTATCGCCACCGACCAGGCGGCCCTGCTGGACGTGGCGCTGGTGCTGGCCCTGATTTCCTTTCTGGGGACGACGGCCTTCGCCTACTATTTGCAGAGGAGGCCGGAAGCGTGACCCTGAACGAGGGCCTGACGGCGCTGCTGCTGCTGACGGGCGCCTTCTTTATGTTGGTGGGCGCCGTTGGCATCGTGCGCTTGCCGGACCTGTTCATGCGCATGTCGGCCACCACGAAGTCGGCCACGCTCGGCGTGAGCTTCATGATGCTGGCGGTGGCCCTGCACTTCAACGACCTCGCGATCGGCGCGCGGGCGCTGGCGACCATTCTCTTTGTCTTTCTGACGGCGCCGGTCGCGGCGCACATGATCGCGCGCGCGGGTTACCTGCGGGGCGTCAACCTGTGGCAGGGGACCATCAGCGACGAGTTGCAGGGTCGCTATGACGAGGAGACGGGCGAACTGGAGAGTGGCACGTCGGCCATGGCGCCGCCGCAGGGCGAGCCGGAGGACTGAAGGCGGCGCGCCCACGCCGCCAGTGGCGCAGACCTCCGCATTGTGCATGCAGGCGAATGACAGGGGAGCAGGGCATGGAATACACACATCCCGGCCGCAGCGGACTGCTGGTGAGTCGTCTTTGTCTGGGCACGATGAACTTCGGCGCGCGCACGGACGAGGCGGAAAGCCGGGCCATCATGGACGCGGCGCTGGAAGTCGGCATCAACTTCTTCGATACGGCCAACATCTACGGCGCTTATGGCGGCGACCTGCCGGGCTATCGCGGCCTGACCGAGGACATCATGGGGCGCTGGTTCGCGCAGGGTGGCGGGCGGCGCGAGAAGGTGGTGCTGGCGACCAAGGTCTACAACCCGACGGGCGACTGGCCCAATGAGGGCAAGCTCTCCGCCCTGCACGTCCGTCGCGCCTGCGAGGCCAGTTTGCGCCGCCTGCAGACTGACTACATCGACATCTACCAGGTCCATCACGTCGACCGTGAGACGCCCTGGGGTGAGATCTGGCAGGCGATGGAGCAGCTGGTCCGCGAGGGGAAGATCCTTTACACGGGCAGCAGCAACCACGCCGGCTGGCACGTCGTCAAGGCCAACGAGGCCGCTCAGCGCCGCAACCTCCCCGGCCTGATCAGCGAACAGTGCAAGTACAGCCTCGCCGAGAGGCGGGTTGAGTTTGAGCTGTTGCCGGCCTGCCAGGACTACGGCGTGGGGGTGATCCCCTGGAGTCCCCTGCATGGCGGCCTGCTGGGCGGCGTCCTGCGCAAGCTGGAAGGGGGACGGCGCGCCTCGGCCGAGGTACAGGGGCAGATCGAGGGACTGCGACCGCGGCTTGAGCGCTACGAGGCCTTTTGCGACGACCTGGGCGAGGAAGCGGCGGACGTGGCGCTGGCCTGGTTGCTGGCGCAGCCGGCGGTGACGGCGCCGATCGTCGGGCCGGCGGACGCTGCGCAGTTGCGGGGCAGTCTGCGCGCGCTGGAGGTCCGCCTGGATGCGGAGCAACTGGCGGCGCTGGACGACATCTGGCCGGGGCCGGGCGGCGAGGCGCCGGAATCCTGGTAGCGCAAGTAAGGCAGGAAGAGCAAGAGACAGGACAAACAGGAGAAAACCATGCAATACACACATCCTGGTCGCAGCGGCCTGAGCGTCAGCCGGCTGTGCCTCGGCACGATGAACTTCGGCCCGCACGCCAGCGAGGCCGACAGCCAGGTCATCATGGACAGCGCGCTGGACCTGGGCATCAACTTTTTCGACACGGCCAACCGCTACGGCCTGCGCGACGGTCGGGGCCATCTCGGCCTCACCGAAGAGATCATCGGGCGCTGGTGGGCCCGGGGCGGCGGTAGGCGCGAGAAGGTGGTGCTGGCGACCAAGCTGTATGGCGCGATGGGCGACTGGCCCAACGAGGGCAAGTTGTCGGCGCTCAACATTCGCCGGGCCTGCGAAGCCAGTCTGCGACGGCTGCAGACCGACCACATTGACATTTACCAGATGCACCACGTCGACCGCGAGACGCCCTGGGAAGAGATCTGGCAGGGGATGGAGCAGCTGCAGCGCGAGGGCAAGATCCTCTACGTGGGCAGCAGCAACTTCGCCGGCTGGCACATCGCGAAGGCCCAGGAAGCGGCGCAGCGGCGCCACTTCATGGGACTGATCACCGAACAGTGCAAGTACAGCCTCAACGAGCGGACGGCCGAAATGGAGCTGTTGCCGGCCTGCGAAGACTACGGCGTGGGGACGATTCCCTGGAGCCCCCTGGGCGGCGGCCTGCTGGGCGGCGTATTGCGCAAGATCGAGGAGGGTCGACGGGCCGCGGCGGGCATGCAGGCGCGCATTGACGCCCAGCGGCCGCAGCTGGAGCGTTACGAGAGTTTCTGCGGCGAGGCGGGCGAGGCGCCGGCGGACGTAGCCCTGGCCTGGTTGCTGGCGCAGCCGGCCGTGACGGCGCCGATCATCGGCCCGCGCAATCTGGAGCAACTGGAGGGCAGCCTGCGCGCGCTGGAGATTCAGCTGGACGCCGAGCAGCTGGCGGCGCTGGACGCGATCTGGCCGGGGCCGGGCGGCCCTGCGCCGGAAGCCTGGGCCTGGTAGGGGCCCTCACGCCCCAGCCCCTTTCCCGCTCAGTCGCGGGAGCCCTCACCCCTCAACCCCTTTCCCGCTCAGTCGCGGGAGCCCTTCCCACAGGAGAGGGGGAGGCCTTCCCGAACGGAGTGGGCGGAACTGTCAGGGGAAGAATCGAGTACGAAGGCTATACTTGCAAGGAATACACGTTAACCCGTTCAATCGATGCAAGGGTAAAGTCCCTCTCCCTGAGGGAGAGGGATTTAGGGTGAGGGCGGATACGGCGGACCAATCACTTTGGGAGCGAGTCTTTTGAACTCAGGCAAGTAAACTCCGCCGAATGCAGCAATCCGGGCCTCTCTCCGACAATGGCTTCAGAGTCCGGGCGGGAATCGATCTGGTGCGAAAGTCGGTGCCTACAGTTCCTCGCCGGTGACGTAAACCGTGTCGCGGAAGGCGAACTGGTGGTAACTCTGGCCGAGGTTGTCGCGCAGGATGAAGTGGTAACAGCCATCGCCCTGGGGCGCGACGCTGAGGGCTTCGTCGAGGACGACGGTTGAAAGGGACCAGCCGCCAGGGAGCGTCGGCCCGCTGATATCGGGGCGGCCGCTGGCGGTGGCGTGCATGACGAAGCGGGCCCCGTTGTCGCTGCTGAGGACGTGGGCCTCGCCGCTGAAGCCGATATCGTGGCACTTGCGAATGACGTTCAGGCTGACGTGGCCGGGCAGCACCAGCGGGCCGAGGCAGCCGAGGCTGGAGGGGTGGCAGTCCGTCGCGGCGATGATCGCCAGGTCCATCCAGTTGTAACCGTCGATCTCGCGAAAGCGGAAGCAGTCGTCGCCGCTGCAGCCGAGGTCATTGCGCGCCGGCGCCGCACCTATCGGCGGCGAAGCGTGGAAGCAACTCTCGTCGAAGAGCAGATGCCGCTCGCTGTTTTTGCTCCAGGGCAGGGAGGGCTGAAACGCCGGCCAGGAGTCGGCGTCGATGGCGTTGGGGCCGCCGGCGACGACGACGTGGTTGCCGGGCAGACCGGGCAACTCGAGCAATTCGAGGGCCGTGCCTGGCGCGCCGCAGCGGGCGTTGGCCGGGCGTTCGCGATCGCCGAGGGTGATGGCGAAGGTCTCGCGGCGGTTCAGCAGGTCGTTCCAGGCGACGGCGACGATGGCGTAGACGAGGCCAACCAGCAGGGCGAGCCGCAGCAGGGTCAGCAGAAGTCGGGCCAGGAAGCGCACGAGACCTCCAGGTCGCGTGAGGTACGCGTCAAGGCTATCATAGTCCGCGCCAATTGTGCATCCGCTGAAGGTGAGAGTGGATATGTCCGATTACGTTCTGGCGCTGGACCAGGGCACGACCTCCTCGCGCGCCATTCTCTTTGATCGCGCGGGCGGCATCAGCGCCCTGGCCCAACAGGAGTTTCCCCAGCTTTACCCGCAACCGGGTTGGGTTGAACATGATCCGCTGGGGATCTGGCAGTCGCAGTTGACGGTGGCGCAGGAGGCGCTGGCGCAGGCGGGAGCTGACGCGGCGCAGCTGGCGGCCATCGGCATCACCAACCAGCGTGAGACGACGCTGTTGTGGGAGCGAGAAAGCGGCCGGCCGCTGCACAACGCCATCGTCTGGCAGGACCGGCGCACGGCGCACTTTTGCGACGAACTGAAGGCCGAAGGCTTCGACCAGGTCATCCTGAATCACACGGGCCTGGTCACCGACCCCTACTTCTCGGGGACGAAACTGCACTGGCTGCTGGAGCACGTGCCGGACGCGCGCTCGCGGGCGGAGCGCGGCGAGCTGGCATTCGGCACGGTGGACACCTGGCTGATCTGGCAACTGACCGGTGGGCGGCTGCACGTTACGGACGTGAGCAACGCCAGCCGCACCATGCTCTACGACATCCACGCACAGGACTGGTGCGAGCCGATTCTGGAGCGGCTGAACATCCCCCGCGCCCTTTTGCCGCGTGTAACCGCCAGCAGCGGGTTGCTGGGCGAGAGCGACGCGGGTCACCTGGGCGCGCCGGTCCTGCTGGCGGGCATGGCCGGCGACCAGCAGGCGGCGACCTTCGGCCAGGCCTGTCACTCGCCGGGCATGGCCAAAAACACCTACGGCACTGGTTGCTTTCTGCTGTTGAACACAGGCGAAACGCCGGTGCGCTCCGCCAACAACCTGCTGACGACCGTGGCCTGGCGCGTGGGCGACGCGGCGCCGGTCTACGCGCTGGAAGGCAGCGTCTTCGTGGCGGGGGCGGCGGTGCAGTGGCTGCGCGACGAACTTGGCCTGATCGCCAGCGCGGAGGAAAGCGCGGCGTTGGCGGCCAGCGTAAGAGACAGCGGCGGGGTCGTCGTCGTGCCGGCCTTTACCGGCCTCGGCGCGCCCTGGTGGGATGCCTACGCGCGGGGCGCCGTGCTGGGTCTGACGCGCGGCAGCGGTCGGGCGGAGGTCGTGCGGGCGACTCTGGAGAGCATCGCCTTCCAGTCCCGCGACGTGGCGGACGCGATGAGCGCGGACGCGGGTCTTGCCCTGCGTACGCTGCGCGTCGATGGCGGCGCGGCCGCCAACGACTTCCTGATGCAGTTTCAGGCGGACATACTGGGCGTGCCGGTGCAACGACCGGCGATCACCGAGACCACGGCGCTGGGCGCGGCATATCTGGCGGGCCTGGCCAGCGGCTTCTGGAACAGCATTGAGGAAATCGCCGGGCAATGGCGCGTCGAACGGGTCTTTGAGCCGAGCATGTCGGCGGATGAACGTGAGACGCGCTACGCGGCCTGGGGGGATGCGGTCGGGCGCGTGCGTGGCCGGGTGGGGGAGTGAATCGGTCGCGCGATGCGTGGCGGTTGAGGGCGGGCCAGAGGCAATCGTGAAGCGGGAAGGAACGCTGCAGGCCTTGCGGGAGCGGCCGGACGTCGACGCCCTGATTATCGGCGCGGGCGTGAACGGCATCGCCGTTTTTCGCGAACTGGCGCTGCAGGGACTGCGCGTGCTGCTGGTTGACAAGGGCGACTTCTGCTCCGGCACCAGCGCTGCGTCCTCCCACATGATGCATGGCGGCCTGCGCTATCTGGAAAACGGCGAGTTTCGGCTGGTGCGCGAGGCGCTGCTGGAGCGCAACCGTCTGTTGCGCAATGCGCCGCATCACGTGAAGCCGCTGCCCACGACGATGCCCCTGTTCACGCGCTTCTCCGGCCTGCTCAACGCGCCGCTGAACTTTCTGGGTCTGGCGCGGCGACCAGCGACGCGCGGAGCCCTGGTCGTGCGTATCGGCTTGCTGGTCTACGACTGGTTCACCCGTCAGGGACGCGCACTGCCGACCCATCGCTTCAGCGGACGGGAGGAAGCGTTGCGTTTGCGGCCGGCGCTGAATCCCGACGTCCTGTGTACGGCGACCTGGAACGACGCCTGGCTGGCCAGTCCCGAGCGCCTGTGCATCGAACTCGTCGGCGACGGCGTGGCGGCGCATGAGGAAGCCTTTGCGCTCAACTATGTGTCGGCGCAGGCCGGGCAGGGGGCGACGGTGACCCTGCGGGACGAGGCGACGGGCGCGGAACTGGTGGTGCGGCCGCGCCTGGTGATCAACGCCGGAGGCCCGTGGATCGACGGGGTCAACCGGCGTCTGGGCACGCCAACGCGCTGGATCGGCGGCACGAAGGGCGCGCACCTGGTGCTGGCGCACGATGCATTGCACGCGGCCTGCGCCGGCCACGAACTCTTTTTCGAGACGCCGGACGGACGCATCGTGCTGTTCTTCCCGCTGGAGGAGCGGGTCTTGCTGGGCACGACCGACATCCCGGCCGACGATCCCGACGCCGTGGCCGTCAGCGAGGAGGAGATCGACTACCTGCTGGGGTCGCTGCGCACGGTGTTCCCGGACCTGGCGGTGGGTCGCGAGCACATCGTCTTTCAGTACAGCGGCATTCGGCCCCTGCCGGACAGCTCGACGGCGACGACGGGTCAAATCAGTCGCGACCACAGTATCCGTACGATCGAGGCAGGGGAGGCGGGGCTCGACTTCCCGGTGTTGGCACTGATCGGCGGCAAGTGGACGACTTTTCGCGCCTTCGGCGAGCAGGCGGCGGACGAAGCGCTGCGCCGCCTGGGTCGGGAGCGGCGCAGCGCCACGCGCGAGCTGGCCATCGGCGGTGGCCGCGAGTGGCCGGCAGACGAAGCGGCGCGCTCCGCCTGGCTGGCGCGGGTTGGCGCGGACACGGGTCTGCCCGCCGCGCGTCTGGCGCTGTTGCTCGACCGTTATGGCACGCAGGCGGAGGATTTGGCGGCCTTTCTGGCGGCGGAAATGGACGAAGCGCTGAAACACCTGCCGGGCTACAGCCGCCGCGAACTCTTCTGGATCGCGCAAAGGGAAGCGGTGATGCATCTGGACGACTTTCTGCTGCGACGCACGCTGCTGGCGATGTGCGGTCGGGTGACGGCGGCCAGCCTGGAGGAGGCGGCGGATACGCTGGGGGCGGCGCTGGGCTGGAATGCGGCGCGGGTCGCAGAGGAGCGGGCGCGCGCGGAACGGCTGCTCAGGGAGCGGCATGGCGTGCAGTTGTGAGGCAAAGGCATTGCTTGCACCAGATTGTAAACGGCGCCCTCACCCCCCGGCCCCCTCTCCCTGAGGGAGAGGGGGAGAAGGTGCCAGAAAACGAATATCAAACGCGAACCACAGGATGAAGTTTCACTCCTTTGCACAATGTGACTTTAGGTAAGGGGCAGGTTCATCAAGAAAGAAGAAGGCACACACGATGAAGTCCCGCAACGCGAAGTGGCAAGCAAGACGTTGCGAGATTTGGCACGTGGATTGCGTCAGAGACAAACTACGGCTGAGGAATTGCTGTGGGAAGTGCTACGTGGCCGCAGGGCAGGCGGGCTGAAGTTTCGCCGTCAACACCCGGTGGCCGGCACGATGTACGTAGCTGACTTTTGTAGCTATCAGCCGCTCCTGATTGTTGAACTGGACGGCGAGATTCACAGACAGCAGACACGTCAGGATCGGGGTAGACAAGAGACTCTTGAGGAGATTGGGTTCAGGGTTCTGCGCTTTCCGAACGAACGTGTTTTGAATCACCTGGACAGTGTTATCGCCGAGATACTGTTGGTGGCAAGAGATTCCTCTTGAGACCTAACTCCTGATCTCCCTGGATTGATTCGCGGTATGGGAGCCCCTCACAGAAGGAGGGGAGAAATACAATTCACACCTGGGTTGTTTGGTGGGTTTCCCTGGACAACCAGGCAGTTTTGTGTTTTCTGTAGCATCCCGGATGTGTTTGTCTTTGGGCCGCTGTAGAATCAGTTTTCAGTTACGCTCCCCTCTCCCTGAGGGAGAGGGGCCGGGGGTGAGGGCCGGAATGACTATCCCACAACAAGGGGAGTACACATGAAAGCCATCATGGTGATGTTTGACACGCTCAACCGGCACATGCTGCCGCCCTATGGCTGCGACTGGACGCACGCGCCCAACTTCGCCCGACTGGCGCAGCGCTCGGTGACCTTCGACCGCTCCTACGTGGGCAGCATGCCCTGCATGCCGGCGCGGCGCGAACTGCACACCGGGCGCTACAACTTTCTGCATCGCAGCTGGGGCCCGCTGGAGCCCTTCGATGACTCGATGCCGGAGTTGCTGAAGGACAAGGGCGTGTACACGCACCTCGTCACCGACCACTACCATTACTTCGAGGATGGCGGCGCCACCTATCACCAGCGCTACAACAGCTGGCAGTTCGCGCGCGGCCAGGAGGGCGACCCCTGGATGGGCCAGGTGGCCGAGCCGGACATTCCGGCAACGATGCCCAACACGCGCGAGCACGGTCCGATGTGGCGCCAGGACTGGGTCAACCGGGCCTTCATGCAGGAAGAAAGTCGTCAACCCCAGGCGAAGACCTTTGCCATGGCAGAGGACTTCCTGCGGCGCAATTCTGCGGACGACAGCTGGTTCCTGCAGATCGAGACCTTCGACCCGCACGAGCCCTTTTTCACGCAGGAACACTACAAGGCCCTCTATCCCCATCGTTATGACGGGCCGCATTTTGACTGGCCCAACTACGGGGAAGTGCAGGAAACGCCGGAGGAGGTGCATCACCTGCGCATGGAGTATGCGGCGTTGCTGAGCATGTGCGATCACTACATGGGGAAGATCATCGACCTGATGGATGAGCTGGACCTGTGGCAGGACACGCTGCTGATCGTGAACACCGACCACGGTTTCATGCTCGGCGAGCACGACTGGTGGGGCAAAATGGTGATGCCCTTTTACGAGGAAGTGGCGCACACACCGCTCTTCATCTGGGACCCGCGCTGCGCGCGGCAAGGTGAGCGCAGCCCGGCCCTGGTGCAGACGATCGACCTGCCGGCCACCTTGCTGGAATACTTCGGCGTGGAATTGCCGGCGGCCATGCAGGGTCGACCGCTGCGCGACACGCTGGCGACGGACGCGCCGGCGCACGAGGCGGTGATCTTCGGCCTGCACGGCGCGCACGTGAACCTGACGGACGGGCGTTACGTCTACATGCGCGGGCCGGCTGGTGAGGACAACACCCCCCTGTACAACTACACCCTGATGCCGACTCACATGCGGGGGCCGTTCCCGCCTTCAGAATTTCAGGGAACGACCCTGGCAGCACCATTCCGTTTCAGCAAGGATTGCGCCCTGCTGAAGATTCCGTCGCGGCGTCCGCCGGTGGCTTCGCCTCCCGCCTTCGAGACGCTGCTCTACGACGTGGAAGCGGACCCGCTGCAGACGCAGCCGCTGCAGGACGCGGCGCTGGAGGCGCGTCTGGCACAGCAGATGCGCGCGCTGATGGAGCAGAGCGAAGCGCCGGCCGAGCAATTCGAGCGCCTGGGGTTGTAGAGTCCCTTTTCGCCGTGGCCCGGAGCGCGCAGGCTCGTTCAATCTTGTGATGCTGTCGCCTGGGCTCTGGCAACTGCCGCCGGCGAGTTCAGGTGGAACCGCGCCGCACGAGCGGACAACTGATTTGCAGCAGCCGGGCGCCGCCGGGTGGCTGACCTTCCAGACAATTGACCAGCATTTCCATGGCGCGGCGGCCCATCTCGTGATGGGGCAGGGCCATGGTCGTCAGGCCGGGGCGCGAATGCGCCGCGATGAGTTCCATGTTGTCAAAACCGATGACGGCGACGTCCTGCGGGATGCGCAGGTTGCTTTCGCGCAGGGCGTCGTAGACGCCCATGGCGATGCGGTCATTGCCGCAGAAAAAGGCGTCCGGCGGCCGGGGCAGCTTCAGCAGGCGCAGCGCCTGGTCGTAACCCTGTTCCTGCCACCAGTCGCCGTAGACCAGCAAGGACTCTTCCAATGGAAGACCGGCCTCGGCCAGGGCCTGGCGAAAGCCGGCAACGCGACCCTCGGTGCCGGGGAAGCCGGGCTTCCCGTTGATCATGGCGATACGGCGGCGTCCCCGTTCCAGCAGGTGGCGCGTGGCCAGGTAGCCCCCTTCATGTTCGTCGGGAACGACGGCGGGGAAGCGATCGTCGGCGGCGAAGCAGTCCAGCAACACGGCGGGCCGCTGTTGCAGGCGTTCCGGCGGGCGGACCTCGCGGTGGTACATGGCGGCAAAGATGATGCCTTCGACCTGGCGTTCCAGCAGGAGGTCGACGGCGAGCGCTTCGATATCGGGGTTGCCGCCGGTGTGACAGGTGAGCAGCAAAAGACCGTGGCGCCAGGCGGCTTCCTGGGCGCCTCGCAGTATGTTGCCGGAAAAGGGCGTGGTGCCGATTTCATCGGTGACCAGGCCGATGAGGCGGGTCTTTTGCGTGCGCATGTGGCGCGCAACGAGGTTGGGTCGGTAATCGAGGTCCTCAATGGCGCGAAGCACCCTTTGACGCAGGGCGTCACTCACGTGGCCTTCGTTGTTTACGACGCGCGAGACCGTCTTGGCGGACACGCCGGCGGCCCGCGCCACATCCTTCATGGTTGTCATGGCCCCGGATTCTGGCAATTTTTGACATCGATGTCAAACGGGCTAAAGTGGGCCGGAACGAGAGTTGCCCTCACCCCAACCCCCTCTCCTCAAGGGAGAGGGGCTTTAATGTCATGGCCAGGAGGGGGCCGGGCGGCAGGGAAGGACATTGTGCAGGAGGAAGAAATGAACGTCTGGCAGCCAAACAGCCCGCTGGCGGGCTTACCCTTTGTCAAACGCAACGCGCGCTCGAAGCGCGAGTCAAGCTGGGACCGGACGGGCGCCAACCGCGACTTCCGCGTCGTGGAGCCGGGCGCGACGCAGGTTCTGGCCGAGATCGAGGGCGCGGGCTGCATCCGTCACATCTGGATGACGACGCGCTGCTATGCGCCGCAATACCTGCGCAAGCTGGTGCTGGAAATGTACTGGGACGGTGAGGAGAACCCCAGCGTACGCGTGCCTTATGGCGATTTCTTCGGCGTGGGCCACGCGACCTGCCGGCACTTCGTGTCGCTGCCGCTGAACATGGTCTTCGGTCAGCGCCGCGGCCCCAAGGGGCCATTCTCGGCGTCCAACAACTGCTATTTCCCGATGCCCTTCGGCAGCTCGGCGCGGATTCAGCTGATCAACGAAAGCGAAGAGCCGATCGCCAATCTTTTCTATTACATCGACTATGAACTGTACACGGCGGAGGCGCCGGAAGACCTGGGCCGTTTTCACGCCTGCTGGAACCTGGAGAATCCGGCGCAGGCCCTGCCGCAGGAACAGCCGTATGAGGACCCGGCGCCCTGGGACCTGGGCGGGGTGAACCTGACGGGCGCGGACAACTACGTGATTCTGGACGCAGGCGGGGCCGGACAGTACGTCGGCTGTGTGCTCAATATCGACAACTTCGACGCTTCCAACCAGGTCTACACCTGGCCGGGTGAGGGCGACGACATGATCTTCATCGACGGCGAGCCATGGCCGCCCTCGCTGCACGGCACGGGCACGGAGGACTACTTTGGCTGCTCATGGGGCTTCCCCAGCGGCGAGTACGACGCTCCCTACCACGGCATTTCGCTGGGCAGCGACGTGCAGGAACATTTCGGCAAGTGGAGCCTCTATCGCTGGCACATCGAGGACCCGGTGCGCTTTACGGAGTCGATTCGCGTGACCATTGAGCACGGCCACGCCAACGACCAGGGCAACATCTACTCCAGCGTGGCCTACTGGTATCAGCTGGAGCCGCACCGGGCGCAGCCGGCGCTGCCGCCCGTGTCGGAGCGTCTGACGCGGCGCTGTCCGGAACATGGCCTCTGGGACAGGTAGGTGCGGTGTTTGACATCGTTGTCAGGACTCGCTAGAGTCCACCCCGTCCTGTCCCTGGCAGAGGGACATCGTTCAGGAGGAAAATGGTAATGAAGACACTCTTGTTGTTGCTGATTGCGTTACTGCTGCTGGTGACCGGGCCGGCGGCGCTTGCCCAGGAAGAAGGAGTCACGTTGCGGGTGCTGGTCGAGGGCGGCGGCATTTCGCTGCAGCTGGCGGCGGCACAACTTTTCGAGGAGCAGACGGGACATACGGTCGAGTTCGTCGAGGTGCCCTATCCCAGTGTGTTTGAGGACCTGGCGGCCGAGATGGCGACCGGCGGCAGCGCCTATGACGTGGCCACCATCGACGTGGTCTGGATCCCGGCCTTCGCCGATTTCGCCGAATCGCTGGATGCGCTGATCACGGACGAGGTGGCGGCGGACATCTTCCCGGCGCTGCTGGCGGACGGACTCTGGAACGGCAGCTACGTCGGCATGCCGACCTGGGCCAACGCCGAGGTGATCTACTACCGCAAGGACCTCTGGGAGGACCCGGACGAGCAGGCCGCCTTCATGGCCGAGTACGGCTACGAACTGGCCCCGCCGACCACCTGGCAGGAATTCACCGACATGGCCGTCTTCTTCACGCGCGATACGGACGGTGACGGCGAGATTGACCTCTACGGCACCGACGTGAAGGGCGCCCCGCCCGGCGCGGACGTGGAGTGGATGGTACACGTGCTGCAGGCCGGCTCACCGGGCGTGGTGCTGGGCGCCGATGGCTCGATCATCGTCGACAACGACGCGCACCTGGCGGGCCTGGAGTACTACGTCAGCCACCACTGCGACATGGGCCTCACCCCGCCCAATCCGCTGGAGATCGGCTGGGCGGAAGGCGAAAACCTTTTCTTCCAGGGCGTGACGGCCATGACCCGTTTCTGGGGCCATGCCTATCGCCTGCACCAGTTTGACCTGTCTGGCGGTCTGGTGGGGGCTCCCTATCTTGGTCCGGATGCCGTGGCCAACGTGGGCGTCGCGCCGATGATCGCGGGCGAGGCCGGTATCGGTTCGATCCCCGGTCCCTGGTTCAACATCGTGCCGAAGACTTCGGAGAACAAGGAAGCGGCCATGGCCTTCGTGCAGTTCATGTATGACCAGAACGTGCTGGGCGTACAGGAACCGCTGGGCCTCTCCGCGCGCATCTCGGCCTTCGAGCAATTCGCCGGTGAGGAAAACTACGAAAGTCTGTCGGCGCTGATCGCCACGCTCAACGGCCCGCAGACGATCGGCCGGCCGCTGGTGGCCAACTGGCAGCAGGTGAGCGACGAGGTGGTTGTGCCGATGGTTCAGGACGCGCTCAGCTGTGAGGTCTCGCCGGCGGATGCCCTGGCCTGGGCCCGCGCCGAGCTGGAAGCCATGGGCTTTATGTAGTCAGCCAGCTTCACCATGGTGAGGGCCGCAACAGGGCCCTCACCCCAAACCCTTTCCCGCCCGGTCGCGGTAGCCCTTTCCCACCTCTGGTGGGATCCCTTCCTCAGGGAGAGGGGCCTAAAAGGGTCTGCAATGGTTACAATTCTGCTCCCAGGCAAGTTGTGCCTTTATGTCCCGCGCTGATCGCCGATACGTATTGATGCTGCTTGCGCCGGCAGCTGTTTTCCTGCTGGTCTTCGTCGCCTGGCCCCTGCTGAATCTCTTTCGTGACAGCCTTTATGATGTGGCGCTGCTGAAACCGGGCGAACGCGCCTTCGTCGGGCTGGACAACTTCCAGCGGGCGCTGACCTCGTCGCGCGTGGGCGGCGCGGCCCTGCGCACCCTGGGCTACACCGCTATCGCACTGACCGCCGAATTCACCCTGGGGTTCATCGCGGCGCTGCTTTTCAACAGCCTTGGTCGGCGCTCGGAATTGCTGCGCACGATCTTTCTCTTTCCGCTCATGATTCCGCCGATCGTGGCGGGCCTGCTGTGGCGCTTCCTGCTGATCGACAACTTCGGCATCGTCAACCACATCCTGCAGCAGCTGGGTCTGCTGGCGTCAACCAGCGACGTCGCCTGGCTGGGCGACCGCGACATCGTGCTCTTTTCGGTGGCGCTGCCGGACATCTGGCTGACGACCTCCTTCGTGACTCTGGTGCTCTACACCGGCCTGCAAAACATCCCGGTCTCGCTGCTGGAAGCGGCGCGCATCGATGGCGCGGGGGCGCTGCAACTGTTTCGCTACGTCACGCTGCCGCTCTTGCGACCGGTGATCGCGGTCGTGCTGATCATCCGCGGCATCGACGCCGCGCGCGCCTTCGACATCATCTGGGTGCAGACCGAGGGCGGGCCGCGCTTCGCCTCCGAAGTGCTAAGCATGCACATCTATCGCACGATGATCCGCTATGGCGACCTTGGTTTCGCCTCGGCAATCGCCACGCTCTTTCTGCTGGCCCTGCTGGCGCTGAGTCTGCTGGCCTTTTTTGTCATCTGGCGGCCGGACGCGACGCGGGGGAATGCGTGAGTCGGCGCGCGCCTGGCCCCGGCCGTTTGCTGGTGTACGCCCTGGTGGCTTTGGTGATGCTGGTCTACATCAGCCCCTACGCCTACATGATGCTGACGTCGCTCAAGCCGCCGGAGGATGCCCTGGCGATCCCGCCGCACATCCTGCCGCGGCAACTCAGCCTGGACAGTTACACGCGCTTCACCAGCGACGCCGAGGTACCGCGGTCCTTCTTCAACAGCTTCGTCATTGCCCTGATGAGCACGACGCTGGCGGTTGCGCTGGCTCTGCCTGCCGCCTGGGCGATTTCGCGCCATGGCAGTTGGCCGGCGCGCGTCTTTCTGCTGGTGACCCTGGTCACGCGGATGATTCCCTACATCGCGATCGCCATCCCTTTCTTCGCGCTGATGCGCAGCTTCCGCCTGACGGACACCTGGCTGGCGGTTGCGCTGGCGCACGTGACCATCAGCCTGCCGCTGGCGATCTGGCTGCTGGCCGGCTTTCTGGAGGCGATCCCTGCCGAACTGGAGGACGCGGCGCGCGTGGATGGCTGTTCGCGCCTGGCGGCGCTGCTGCGGGTCATCGTGCCGGTGGCGGCGGGCGGCATCGTGGTGACGGCCATCTTCTGTTTCCTGGCCTCGTGGAACGAGTTTCTCTATGCGCTGCTGTTAACCAGCGTGGAAGCGAAGACGGCGCCGATCGTGATCGCCGGATTCAAATCGCAATACAGCCTGAACTGGGGCTCAATGACGGCAGTGGGCACGCTCTATTCGCTACCGGTGATTATCTTTTCGCTATTCATGCAACGTCGCATCGTCGCGGGAATGACCATGGGCGCTGTGAAGGGTTAGGGCCAGGGCCAGGCAGTCCGGCGCGATGGACGGCCGACGCGTCACACGTGGGCGAAGTTGCGAATCAACTCGATCTCGGCCTCGTCCCAGGGCCGCCCGTCGGGGTGAAAGACGTCGTGCTGCCAGCGACCGAGCGGGGTTTTGTTACGTTCCGGCCGCCAGTCGAGGTAGGTCTGGGTGCGTCCGGCGACGAGCCCCCACTGGTACCAGCCAATCTGCTCGCGGGCGAAGACCGGCAGCGTGACCTCTACGGTCTGGCCGAAGGGACGGTGCAGCCACTCGGTGCAGATCACGGGCCGGCCGTATGACTTGCACTGCGCAATCGCCAGGTCCAGCAGACCCGGTTCATAGCAGTGGAAAGAAACGACGTCCGAACTGTTGAAGAGCACCTGCGACATGGGGTCCTGGTAACCGGCCTCGCGGTTGCCGCGCCACACGGAGGTCGTCAGCGGCTGTTGCGGGCTCTCCCTGCGCGCCCAGGCGAAGGCCGCCTCCACCAGCGGGGTGCTGCGCTCGCCCAGGTCGCTGTTGCCGGGCTCGTTGTAGAGGTCCCAGAGCAGCACGCGCCCGTCCTGGCCGAAGGCGCTGACGATAGCGCGGGCGTAGGCTTCCAGCTGCGGCCAGACGCTTCTGTCTTCCACCAGCTTCAGGCCGGGACTGGGGGTCCAGCCGCTGTTGTGAATGCCGGGCCTCGGCGGGTCCTGGTCACCCAGGTAGGGTTCGCGGCCGGCGAAGGCGCAGTCGTCAAAGAGGATGAAGGCCGCGGTGATGCCGTGGCCGGCGGCGATCGACAGGAAGCGATCGATACGCTCAAACAGGCCGTCGGGATCGTCGCGCCAGACGATGTACTGCAGAAAGACGCGCAGGCTGTTGTAACCGGCGGCCGCGGCCCAGCCCAGTTCCTCGTCGATGGTGGCGGGGTCAAATGTTTGTGCCTGCCACATGTCGGTGGAGTTGATCGCCGTGCGCGGCAGGTAGTTGCAGCCGACGATCGGGCTGACGCCTCTGTACCAGTCGCTGGCCTTCTGCGGGCTCCAGATCTCGCTCATGTCATCCTTCCGTGGTGGGCAGGGTGCAGCGCTCCATTTCGAGCGTTTCGTCGTTGGCGCTGCGCAACTGCAGGCGCAGTGACCGCGCGCCTTCCGGCGCTGAAGTCAGGGAGTCGATACGCAGCGGCGCCAGGGGGCTGACGGCGCCCAGGTCCTGCGTTGACAGGGTCGCGCCGACGCCGTCGAGCCAGACCAGTTCGGCGCGTCCCTCATGGAAGACGCCGTAAACGCCGGTCAGATGCAGTGCCTCTCCCTCAATTTGCGCGGAGAGCGGTTGATGGACGCAACCGGCGTCGTTTACCGCCAGCACGGGGCCGGGACAGCGCGCCGCTGACCAGGTGATGGGCAGCGTCGTGCGCTCGCCGGGTTGCAACGTGCGCAGGGGCCCCAGCACCTCGGCCTCGAGGATGTGGCCGGGCGAATCGATGGGGAGGGGCGTGGGTACGCCGGGCATCTCGGTCCAGCACTCGACCGTGGCGCCGCCGTCCGGGTACTCCGCGTCCGGCTCGTGCGGGAACTGCATGCAGAGGA
>DAOUIB010000221.1:0-3835 GCA_034428275.1 Anaerolineae bacterium | reverse complement strand
GGTCGTGCTGATCGCGGCGCTGGCCTTCCGCGCCCTGCCGCGCCTCGCCTACGTCCTCCCCTACTACTGGATCGGCAGCGCTCTCAACCTCATCGACTCGCATATCCTCGTCATCATCACCCTCGTCGCCGTTAACCAACCCTTCACCATCTGGATGTTGCGCAGCTTCTTTATGGAAATCCCGAAAGACCTTGAGGAATCGGCCATGGTCGACGGCGCCGGGCGTCTCGTCGCCTTTGTGCGCGTCATCATCCCGGTCATGTGGCCGGGCATCGTCGCCACCGCGCTCTTCACCCTGCTGCTGGCCTACAACGAGTTCCTGCTGGTGCGCATCCTGACCCAGACCAACTGGACCCTGCCGGTGGCCATCTCGCGCTTCACCGGCGGCGAGGACCCGCGTCACCTGACGCTGGCGGCCGCGGCCGCGGTATCGGCCACCGTCCCCATCATCATCGTCATCCTCTTTTTCCAGAAGCAACTGATCAAGGGACTGGCAGCCGGCGCCGTGAAGGGCTAGATACGTATGGCAGATCCACTGGCGCAGGCCAAACAGCTGGTGTGGGATTTCGCGCAGGCCCGCCAGCAGGGTCCCGCCGCGCGTCGCGACCTGGCCCGCACCCTCGCGCCGGACCTTGAATGGCAGGGCATCCAGCCCCTGCGATTGCTGGAAGGCCGCGACGCCTTTCTCGAGCGCTTTCTGCAGCCCCTCTGCCGCGCCTTCCCGGACTGGCAGCGCCGGCCCTACCTCTTCCTCGGCGGCGAATTCGAGGGCGAGGTCTGGGTCGCCGCCATGGGCGACGCCATCGGCAGCTTCGTGGACGAATGGCGCCTGACGCCGGAGCTCGTCATCGCGCCGACGGGCTTCAGCCTGCGCACGCGCTACGGCGAGTTCTGCCGCGTGGAGAGCGGCCGCATCGTCGAAATGCGTTACCTGATGGACCTGCCCGCCCTGCTGCTGCAGGCCGGCATCGACCTCATTCCGCCAGGCGCCGCGCACGAGGTCTGGCCGCCCGGGCCGGCCACCGGCGACGGACTTCACCATGCCGACCGCGACCCCGCCGAGTCGGCCAGGACCCTGGCGCTGGTCGAGGCGATGATCTTCGGCGGCCTCAACAAATACGATGGCCGCGACCCCGACAGCCAGGACCTGGTGGAATACTGGCACCCGCAGATGACCTGGCACGGGCCGCGCGGCACGGGTTCCTCGCTGGACCTCAACGAGTTTCGCCACCTCGCCCAGGCGCCCATCCTGCGCATGACGCCGGACCGGAAGGGCGTCGGCCACCGCGCGCGCATCGCCGAGGGCCACTTCGCCGCCTCCACCGGCTGGCCCGCCTCCGTCGGCACCATGACCGGCGACTTCCTCGACTGGCCCGCCAGTGGCCGCGAGATGCGCCTCAACGTCATGGACTTCTGGCGCCGCGAGGGCGATATGCTGCGCGAGGACTGGGTGCTCATCGACATGATCGACGCCGCCGCCCAGGCCGGCGTCGACGTCTGGCGAAAGGTCGGCATGCGGTGAGCGACGGGACCGAAGCCAACCGGCAACTTGTCCTCGACATGCTGGCGGCGCTGCGTCTGAATCGCGTCGGGCTCATGGCCGATTTCTGGTGGGAGGACATGGTCTGGGAAGGGCCGCCCGGAATCGGCACGATGCGCGGACTGCAGGCCTTCGAACACGATCTGCGCGCCTCCTTCCTGCATTCCTTCCCGGACAAGTTCGACAGGGGGGGCCGCGACATCCTGATCGCCGAAGGGGAGTGGGTCGCCGCCGAGGGCCACTTCCACGCCAGCTTCGCCCGCGACTGGCTGGGCATCCCCGCCACCGGCCGGGCGACGCGCATTCGCTACACGGACTTCTGGCGCGCGGAAGTGCGCGACGGCGTCCGCAAGCTGGCGGAAAACCGCGTCACCATCGACATTCTGCACGTGCTGGAACAGTCCGGTTACGACGTGAAGGCCCTGCTGCGTTACGTCGGGGCCCGGCCTCCCTCGCACTTTGCGGAGCGGCGGGGACCATGATCATGCCACGGGCCGCGGGCCGCGGCCTTCCCGGCTGATTTTGCATTCAGCGGCCGGCGCAGCTGCCGCCAGCTTGCGGCCGGGGCGCGCCACGTGCAGGGAGCCTCTCGATGAACGCAACTCAAGGCCAGACGGCGAAAGACATCACGGCGGAGTTTTGGCGCGCCATCCTCTACGCTGAGCCCCAGGCCGCCCCGGAACTGGCCCACCCCGATCTGCGCCTGCGGGCCTTTCACCCCGTGAACGAAGTGCGAGGCCTGGAGGCCGTCGCGCGCGACTTCATCGCGCCCCTGCGCCTCGCCTTCCCCGACCTGCAGCGCCGCCCCTACATCAGCATCGCCGGTGAACACAAGGGCGCCACCTGGGTCGCCACCACCGGCGATTTCATCGGCAGCTTCATGCAGGACTGGCTCGGCATCCCCGCCTGT
Source organism: Anaerolineae bacterium (assembly GCA_034428275.1). Taxonomy (GTDB): domain Bacteria; phylum Chloroflexota; class Anaerolineae; order Aggregatilineales; family Phototrophicaceae; genus JAGWBD01. The sequence goes on along the minus strand of DAOUIB010000221.1, from coordinate 1,385 downwards.
GGACACAGCGTCCACCTGCGCTTCGGCGAATTCTGCCGCGTGGCGCAGGGCCGCGTCTGCGAAATCATGCTGCTGCTCGATCTGGTCAGCCTCTTGCGACAATGCGGTCGCCAGGCCCTGCCGCCGGAGAGCGGCGACACCTGCTGGATCCCTGGGCCGCGCGCCGGCGACGGTCTGCGTCAGTCCGGCGCCGAGCCCGCCGTCTCGGCCCGCAGTCTCGACCTGGTGCTGGCCATGATCGACGCCCTCAACGACTACGACGGCCAGGACCTGGCCAGCATGGGCATGACGCGCTTCTGGGCGGAGGACATGCGCTGGTACGGCCCGGCCGGCATCGGCTCGACCGTCGCACTGGCGGGATTTGAAGAGCACCACCAGGTCCCCTTCCTGCGCGCCTTCCCCGACCGCGTTGGCGGCACGGAGGATACGGTCTGGATCGCCGAGGGCCCCTACGTCGCCTGCGCCGGTTTCCCGGTGTTGCACATGCGCCACCTGGGCCCCTATCTGGGACACCCGGCCACCGGCCGTCCCGTCACCATGCGCGGCATCGACTGGTGGCGGCGCGAGGGCGATCGCCTGGCGGAAAACTGGGTCTTCGTCGACCTGCCGAACTTCTTCGATCAGCTCGGCGTGGACCTGCGTCAGCGCGATTTGGGGGCGGCGGGAGGGCTCGCCCGAGGAGCAATCGCAGGGGGAGGGGCCTTGTGACCGTTGGGCCAGGATGAAGCAGTTTCCGGCAGTCATCCTTGACGAGTCGAGGGAGAACCTCCCTCTCCCTGCGGGAAGGGCTCCCGCGTCTGAGCGGGAAAGGCGGGCCGGGGTGGGGGCAAAGGGCTGCTACCTGCTCTTCCAGGGAGTGGCCGCTGTTTTCGCATGCTGCACACGGCGAAGGAGATAACACCATGGGCGAAGCCGAACGTCGCAACCACCAGCTGGTCGAGAACATGTACGCCGGCCTGAACGAAAACCGCAGCGGCAACATGGGCGAGTACTGGTTCGAGGACATGGTCTGGTACGGCCCGGCCGGCATCGGCACCAAACGCGGCATCGATGCATTCGACCTCGACTACCGCAAGGAATTCATCCATTCCTTCCCCGACAAGGTCGCCAGGGACGTCATCCGCCTCGCCCAGGGCGACTGGGTCGCCGGCACCGGCTACCAGACCGCCACTTTCGCCCGCGACTGGCTGGGCATCCCGGCCACCGGCCAGGAGATCAAAATGCGCTACATGGACTTCTGGCGCGTGGAGGAACGCGACGGCGTCCGCAAGCTCGCGGAAAACCACGTGCTGATCGATATCCTGGGCGTGCTGGAGCAGGCCGGCTACGACCTCAACAAGGTGCTGCGCTTCGTCGGCTCGAAGCCGCCCGAATTTTCGAACAGC
>DAOUIB010000220.1:0-2162 GCA_034428275.1 Anaerolineae bacterium | reverse complement strand
ACGGCCGGTGACGTCACCGTCCTGGCCCTCCCCGGCCACTGCGACGATGAAATGATGGACGGGGACGGCGAGTCCATGGCCGATGACGACGGGGACATGGAAGACATGCAGCCGCTCTTCCTCAGCTTCCGTCACTACAGCGGCGTTGACCCGGAGGGCGTGGAAGACATCGCCGCCGCGGTCGCCGCGGATTTCGTCCAGGTCATCTCGGACTCGGAGGGCTTCCGCCTCTACCTGAACCTGTCTGCCGACGACGGCGAGGTCTATGCCTCGATCAGTGTCTTCACCAGCGAGGAGGAGACGACGGCCTCCAACGAAAAGGCGGCAGAATTCGTCGCCGAAGTGTTGGCCGAATTGCTGCCGGAAGCGCCGACCATCATCGCCGGCGACGCCTCCATCTTCCACGTCGCCGACCATGAGTCGCTGATGGCCATGGACGCTGAAGAAGAGGCAGGCGAGTAGTTCCGGTTGCAGCGGCAAGGTTGAAAGGGACTCAGGGGCGCCCGCCCGGAGCGGGCGTCCATTTCAATCGCGCGGAATGGGGGAAACAACCATGTTTGTCAGTGTGCGCCGCTATGAAGGCATCGACTCCGCGGATTTCGGAGCCATCAACACGATCATCCACGACAGTTTTTTGCCGGCCCTGCGCGACTCTCCGGGGTTTCTCCTCTACGCCCTCGGCAATTGCGAGCCGGACGTGGTGCTGGTGCTGAATGTCTTCGACAGCGAGGCCGCAATGCTGACGTCCAACGAGCAGGCCGCGCACTTCGTCGCCGAGAGCCTGGCGCAGTTCATGCCCGAGCGGCCACAAATCACCGCCGGCACGGCCTACGCCCTCGCCTTGCCCGCTCAGGAAGTCGGACTGGACGTCAACGACGAGGAGCAGCCGCTGTTCTTCAGTTTCCGCCGCTACACCGGCTTCAATGCCATGGACACCCCCATGATCACACGCCTGGTGGTCGAGGACCTGATCCCCGTCTTCGTCGAATCGCCCGGTTTCCGCCTTTACGTCACACTCAACGCCATGGACCGCGCGCTGGGTTCGCTCACCATCTTCACGACCCGTGAAGCGATGCACGCCTCCACCGAAAGCGCGGCGGACTTCGTCGCCGCAGAACTTGCGCCGCTCCTGCCGCAGCCGCCTGTGGTCACCGAAGGCCGCCTGGGTGTGTTCTGGCAGGCGCCAGGCAGCGCGCAATAGCCGCAACGGACGGGACAGCGGCCGGCCCAACAGCCATCGCCGATGGACGACCTCGCCGGACTCCTGAGCGGCGCCTGGGGCCTGCCGTCGCCCCAAATTGAACCCACGGCCCGTGGCGCCGACCGCGCTTCACGTCTGTTTCAGATCCGCGATTCCACTGGCGCGCGCTGGATCCTGAAATGGCGCTCCGGGCCGGTCAACCAGGGCGCCCTGCGTACACCCCGTTTCATGCGTGAGCGTGGCGCGCAGGCCTTTCTGGCGCCCGTGCCGACGCATGACGGAGAGCTCCACGTGGCAGTCAGTGGCGGGTGCCTGGCGCTGCTGCCCCGAATCGACGGCAACGATGGCTTCGAACGCCCGCTCAATGCCGACGCCTGGCGCCAGCTGGGTCAGGCCCTGCGCGCCCTGCATGACGCGCCCCTGCCCGAGGACTTGCGCCGTACCTTGCCGCAGGAGCCCTTCAGCACGCGTTCCTGTGCCGCGTTGCGCGGTTTGCTGCCGCAACTCCACGCGTCCGGCGCCGCGTCGCCAGTCAGGCGACTGTCCCGACTTCTGCGGGCCAAACACGAGTCGCTCTCCTGGCTCATGGACCGGAGTAACGCGCTCGCGCGGCAGTTGCGCCGGCGCGACCTGCCCTGCGTAACCTGCCACGGCGACGTCCACGCCGGCAACGTGCTGGTCGACTCCGGCAATCGTCTCTACGTGGTGGACTTCGATACGCTGCAGCTGGCGCCGCGGGAGCGTGACCTGATGTTCATTGGAGCGGGCGTCGCCGGGCACTGGCAGTCCGCCCGGGAATGCGCCTGGTTCCGCGAGGGCTACGGTCCGCTGCAGCCCGATCCGACCGCCATCGCCTTTTTCCGCTGCGAGCGAATCGTCGCCGACCTGCTGGACTACTGCCGGCAGATTCTCGATGGCGACGCGGGGCCGCCGCGCGAATTCGCCCTCGCCGAACTGCAGC
>DAOUIB010000219.1:0-2982 GCA_034428275.1 Anaerolineae bacterium | reverse complement strand
AGACCAGCCAGCGCCGCGCTTCGGGGTCGCCGCGCGTGAAATGCCACTTGCGGCCGGTGGGGAAGGCCGCGCCGCCGCGGCCGATCAGGCCCGAGTCGTCCAGCAGGCCCACGATCTCGTCGGGCGTCAGATCCAGCGCGCGCCGCAGACCCACATAGTCACCGTATTCGGCCAGAGTCTGCGCGCGCTCCGGCTGCGCACCCTCCAGCAGCACGGCGGGCGCCGCGTCGCAGACGACCGGATAGTCGGGCAGCGCGTCTGAATCAAGCAACTGCGCGACGTCGGTCACCGGCGCGAGGCTGCGCTCGCCCTCGCCGCGCCGGCTGACCAGGGCCGCCGGGGCGTGCTCGCAGAGGCCGAGGCAGGGCGAATGCTCGATGGTGACGTCGCTTGCGTCATGCAGGGCGTCCAGCAGGGCATCGCCGCCGCGCAGGCCACAGACCGGGTCGGTGCAGACGCGGACGATGCGCTCGCCGGTCGCTTCGGCGTGAAAGAGGCTGTAGAAGCCGATGACGCCGTAGATGTCGGCTTCCGGCACGCGCAGGCAGTGCGAGATGGCGTGCACGGCTTCCGGGCTGATGTACCCGGCGGCGGTCTGTACGTCCCAGAGGAGGGGCAGCAGCGCTTCGCGTCCACGCCCGGCGTAGGGCGCGAGGAGTTCAGCCGGACTCTTCTGCGACTTCACGTACATCTTCCTCAAACTTCCCCTGTTCCCAGGCGCGGACCTTATTGTGGTCGTCTTCAGTCAGTATGGTCAGGGAGTGGAGCGGGTCCTCGTGCACGATGTCCCATGTGACTTTGGCGTCACAGGTGAGTCTGAATCTGTCAACGTCATTGGACCACAGGTCCTCCATGCAATGGGCAGGAAATGCATACCTCACGTAGCTAATGTTTGTGTCTTGCTCACCATCCTCAGTGTCGTCATCTTCGGTCGTGGTATAGGATACGGCCCATGTTCCCTCAATCATTTCCAGTGAGTCATGGGCACTATACCTGGGTTCATCCCAGGCATCATTTTCAAGCTTCTCGCTGTTCAAAAAGAGAAGAAGCCCGTTTGGTAGCATTAGGCCGCCTTGTTCAGTAAGACTGGCTGGCGCAGTCGTCAGTTCATACTGTTGGTTCAGTCTAATCTTTTCCTGACGAACGGCTTCCAGTTCGATTCTTGTTGCCCTGACCTGCGCACGGGTATCCCGCAGTTCCGCCCTTGTCTCTTCCAATTGTGTGATGGCTGCATCCAGTTCGGATTGTGTCGACTCCAGTTCGGATTGTGTCGACGCCAGATCCTTTTGGAGAACATTCCGTTCCAGAATCAGCGAATTACGTTCACTTATGACGGATGAGAGTTCTGTCCGTACATCCTCAAGTTCACCATTTGTTGTTGAAAGTACCACTGCCAGGAGAACCGTCATCAGGCTCAAGATCAATATCAACATTTTCGTCATTGGTCGAGATCGGCCTTGTCTATCCTCATCCTGCGATCTTTCTTGCCTGCGGTTTGGTTGAAGCGCCTCATGCGCCGTTGCCAGTTCCTCCGGCGTGTTGATGTTGTCGAGCGCCCGACCCGTCGGGTCCAGCGGACGCCACTCGTCCTCGTCCAGGTAGCGCACGCGCACCTGGTCGTAATAGCCTATGACCCTTAGCCGTCCGGCCTCGATTCGCGCGCGGACCGGCGCGATGCAGGCCTGGCTGTAGAGCGCGTGAAGGCCCTGGGGATAGCCGTCTACGCGCGGCACGATGACGTCGTACCCGCCTTCGCGCAACGCCAGCATGTAGCGCAACAGCGCCGGACTGAGGAAGGGCATGTCGCAGGCCACGACGAGCGTGTGGCCGTACTGACTGTGCATCAGGGCCGTGTAGATGCCGCCCAGCGATCCCGCGTCAGGCAATGAATCGCGGACCATCGGCAGGCCGAAGCGGGCGTGCGCCCCATGGTCGTTGCTGACCAGCAGGGTCTGCGCCTGGCCGAGGCCGCTGACCCGCTCGATCACGTGTTCCAGCATCGGCCGCCCGTCCAGCTCGACCAGGGCCTTGTCGCGGCCCATGCGCCGGCTCTGCCCACCGGCGTTGATGGCGACGGTGAAGGGTTTCAAGCAGGCAGAGGGATGCATTTTGCTCATCCCTCTCACCGCTTGTCCTTGAGTTCGATGAGCCGCTGAAGCCGGTCGATGAGATCAGGAATGTCCGCTTGCGTCGTTTCCCAGACTACGTCCAATTTAACGCGCCAATAGTTGTGTACCAATATGTGCCGCATGCCAATGATTTTGTTCCAGGGAATTTCAGTTTGTTGTGCCCTAAATTCGTCTGAAATTTGGCTGGCGGACTCACCGACAAGCTCCAGGGCTTTTGCCAGGCCCAGTTGGAAAATACGGTCGTCATCCAGGTCTTCACGCTTGCGATTCTTGACGAACTGCTGCGCCAGTTGCGCTGCGTCGCGCATGTGAATCAGATGCAAGCGATCGCGCTCAGGACTCCTTCGCATAAATGAGCCTTGCGCTCTCCAGGATTTCGTCGCGAATATACGGGCTCAGCCCGTCTGGCGTACACAGGTCCACGCGACGCCCGATGATCTCGCTCAAATCCGTCAAATGCCCGCCCATGTCAAACAGGCTGACTGGCGTATCCGGCAGGTACTCAACCAGCAAATCAATATCGCTCTCCGGCGTCAATTCATTTCGCGTTGCCGAGCCAAAGAGCGACAGGCGCGCAATGGGCTGCCGGGCGCAATATTCACGGATTCTGTCTTCAGGCAGTTGTGTCCGTATCAGGCTGCTCATGACGGGATGCCTCCTGCCCACAGCATAACGCGTAATGTCGCCCGGTGGACGATTCCGGGGGAGCGAGGCGGGCGACATGATATGTCGCCCCTGCAATGTTGGGTGGCATCCTGTTTGATTGAAATGTCTCTGTGGCGAGCGAGGCGGGCGACATGATATGTCGCCCCTACAAACTGTTGAACCGGGCGGGCGCAGCCCTAATGCACAT
>DAOUIB010000218.1:0-2717 GCA_034428275.1 Anaerolineae bacterium | reverse complement strand
TGAATCAACTGCGTAGGTCTCTTTCACACGCTGATCCACAACCGCATACTTACGATTCTTGTTGTTGTCGTTCTCGTTCAACTGACCCACGTTGTAGGGCGGGTTGCCGATCACCACGTTGATCTTCGCCGCTTTCTGCCGTTCCACGCGGGCGCTGTTCTTCTGGCTGAACTCCTGGAACATCTCCGGCATGTCGCCCTCGGCCAGGTCCAGCGTGTCCACGAAGCACAGGCCCTCGAAGGGTTTGTAGCGCCCGCTGCGCTGGTGGTATTCGTGCTCGATGTTCAGGCTGGCGATGTAGTAGGGCATCAGCATCACTTCGTTGGCGAAGAGCCGCTCGCGGTAGAAGTTGTCCAGTTCGCGCGGGTTCTCGCGCGCCACGCGGCGCAGCAGCTGCACCACGAAGTTGCCGGTGCCCGTGCAGGGGTCGATGACGCAGACGCCCTCGTCGCCCAGCTTCACCCCGAACTCGCGCTGCAGCAGCTCGTCGGTGGCCGCCACCATGAACTCGACCACCTCCTGCGGCGTGTAGACGATGCCGTGCGTGTCGGCCACCTTCACGCTGAACCCCTGGAAGAAGCGTTCGTAGACCGTGTTGATGAAGCGTTGCTTGTCGCTGAAGTCGGCGAGGCGGTCGGCGGCCTTCTCGATGGCCGTGTAGAAGCGGTCCAGCGAGCCGAGGAACTCGCGGCGGTTGAAGTGCTGCCCGGTCAGCGCGTCGATGACCTTCTCCACCTCGGCGGCGATGACGTTGCGCCGCACGAAGTTCTCCTGGTCGAAAACGCGGCGGATCAGGCGCTCGGTCAGCAAGTGCTGGATCAGCATCTCCTCGACGGCCTCGCGGCTGATGTTGGGGTTCAGCGCCTCGCGGCAGAGCGTCATGAAGGCGGCGAAGGCGTCCACGTAGGCCGGGTTGTCCCTGCGCGCCCGGTTGATGCGCTCCTGAATGCCCTGCGCCAGTTGCGGCACCTCGTCGGAGAAGCGCCCGACCGCTTCCTCGAAGCTGCTGAAGTCCGGCGTCTCGTGGCGGTAGAACTGTGTCAGTAAGTCGGCCAGGCCCCTGCGGTCGTTGCAGTCGGCGGTCAGGACGCGGCGTTCGTTCTGGAAGAGGACCGCGCTCTGCGTGTCCTCGAAGATGATGTTGCTGAAGGGGTAGCCGCGATCGCGCTTGTTGCGGATCTCGACCTCGAGGTCGTCGCGGCCGTCCTTGGCCTCCCAGTAACCGTGCGGCAGTTGCCAACTGTCGCGCAGGGTGCCGTCCGGCCGCACGCGCGCGCCGCTGACCGGCAATTCCTCGATCAGCGTCCAGTCGCATTTGCGCCCGGTCTCCTTCAGCAGCGTGCCGAAGGCGCGGCGCAGTCCGCCCTCATGCTCGACCTGCTGCTGGCGCAGGCGACCCAGGGTCTCCTGGTAGCGCCGGATGGCGGCGTCGCTCGCCTTGATGGTTACGTCACAGGGCATCGACTCTCCTTCAACGCGCCCTCACTTGCAGGAGGTAAATTAAACAGGAGCATTTTAACACAGCGAACCCGGCGCGGGCGATTTGGTGGATTGTCCCTGTGGCGTTTTGTCGGGCGGCGGCGGGCGGGGACGGGCGACTTGATAAGTCGCCCCTACAGGCATTACGAATCATTGTACGGGCGACTTATCAAGTCGCCCACAGCCACACCATTTCACCTGCGCGGGATTTGCCGGCGTGGCGGGCGACTTGATAAGTCGCCCGTACACGATGCTTCATGCTTGCGCCTTCGCAACCCCTACAAGAAACCCGGAATGTTGTACGGGCGACTTATCAGGTCGCCCGCAGGCACACCATTTCACCTGCGCCGGATTTGCCAACTTGGCGGGCGACTTGATAAGTCGCCCGTACAGGATGCTTCAAGCATGTGCCTTCGCTGCCCCTGCGGGATGCTTCGCGCCGGGGCGGGCGACCTGACAGGTCGCCCGTACAGAAATCGTGAATTGTTGTACGGGCGACATATCATGTCTCCCGCAAGCAAACACCAAACAGGGCGCCCCTGCGAGACGCCCTGCTGTCGGCGTAACTTCTCCCCGCCCTACTGGAACAGGTACGCCGCCTCGCCGTGTTCGGATACGTCCAGGCCCATGGCCTCTTCCTCCGGCGTCGTGCGCAGACCGATGGCCGCCTCAATGACGCGGAATACGATCCAGGTGGCGACGAAGGCGAAAACCCACATCGCCGCCGTCCCCACGACCTGCGCCAGAAAGAAATCGCCGTTGCCGGTGAACAGGCCGCCGTTGGCCAGCGTGGTCGAGGCGAAGAGGCCCAGCGCCAGGCTGCCCCAGGTGCCGGACATGCCGTGGATCGCCCAGACGTCCAGCGCGTCGTCCACCATGGCCTTGATGCGGCTCACGGCGGCGAGGTAGGACACGACCGACGCGCCGATGCCGATGATCAGGGCCGACAGCGGCTCGACGAAACCGGCGGCGGGCGTGATCGCCACCAGGCCCGCGACGGCGCCCGAGGCCGCGCCCAGCACGCTAGGTTTGTGCGTCAGATGCCAGGAGAGCAGCAGCCAGGCCAGGGCGCCGGCCGCCGCCGCAACGTTGGTGTTGACCAGCGCGATCACGGCGATGCCGTCCGCCGCCAGCGCGCTGCCGCCATTGAAGCCAAACCAGCCAAACCACAGCAGGCCGATCCCGACCAGCGCCTCCAGCAATGCCGCCAGGTTGGAAGGATCCACCGCCAACTCCCC
>DAOUIB010000217.1:0-15563 GCA_034428275.1 Anaerolineae bacterium | reverse complement strand
GGGGATACGCATGGTATTATAGTTGCATCCCATAGTCTCCTGTCTTGCTGCTTATATACCGCCTTTGCGCAATGGTCGCATCCTCACGCCTCACGGCGTGCTGGAGGGGCGCGACCTGGTGGTTGCGGAGGGACGCATCCAGGCGCTGGAAGTCCCGGGCGGTGACGACTGTGTGGTCCTTGACGCGCAGGGACTCTGGGTCGCGCCCGGCCTGATCGACATACACATTCACGGCGCGCTGGGTTGCGACGTCATGGACGCGACACAGCCGGCGCTGGCGACTGTGGCCCGTTTTCTGGCGCAGCACGGCGTCACCGGCTGGCTGCCGACCACCATGAGCGCGTCGCGGGAAGCGATTGACGCCGCGATCGCCAACGTGGCGTCCTGCCCGCAGCCGCAGGACGGGGCGCAGCACCTGGGAGTGCACGTCGAGGGCCCTTATCTCTGTCAGCGATACCGGGGCGCCCAGGCGGCAGAAGCCTTGCGCCCGCCGGACCCTGAAGAATACGACGCCTGGCTGCAAGGCGGGGTCGTGCGGCTTATCACTGTTGCTCCCGAGTTGCCCGGAGCCGACCGCCTGATTGCGGCCGGCAGGCGGGCGGGCATTGAGTTCGCCATCGGCCACAGCGGCGCGGACTACGAAACCGTGCTGAAGGCGGCCGACCTCGGTTTGCGTCAGGCGACCCACACCTTCAACGGCATGGCCGGACTGCATCACCGTCAGCCTGGCACTCTGGGCGCCGTGCTGGATGACGATCGCGTTTTCGCACAACTTATCGGCGACGGGTTGCACGTACACCCGGCCGTCCTGCGTCTGCTCTTGAGCGCGAAGGGACGCGACAGGGTCATCCTGATCAGTGACGCGATGCGCGCTACGGGTCTGGGCGACGGCGACTTCGAACTCGGCGGCCAGGCGGTGTCCGTCCGTGGAGGAGAGGCGCGCACCCTGGACGGCGCCCTGGCCGGCAGCACGGTCACCCTCGACGAGGTCCTGCGGCGCGTGATGCGCTACGCTGACCTGACACTGCCACAGGCCCTGCCCATGGCGTCAGGCGTGCCGGCAGCCGCCATGGGCATGGCGGGGCGCAAGGGGACCCTGCAGGTCGGCGCGGACGCTGACATCATCCTGCTGGACGATGATGCCCAGGTGCACATGACCCTGGTCGGGGGCCGGGTCGTACATGACCGGTCCGGGGTCATGATTTCGTAAGGACTCTGCTGTACGCTAAAGGCAGGTTGACGAGGAAAGGATGGACCATGGCGAGGATTGAGCAGGCAACCCTGGGCGGCGGGTGCTTCTGGTGCCTGGAAGCGGTGTACCAGCAACTCAACGGAGTCAGCGAGGTGGTATCCGGTTACGCCGGGGGCCACGTCTCCTTCCCGGACTATCGCTCCGTCTGCAATGGCACGACCGGCCATGCCGAGGTCGTGCAACTTAGCTACGACGCGGATGTCATCAGCTTTCGGGACCTGCTGGACGTCTTCTTCACGATTCATGACCCCACGACCCTGAATCGTCAGGGCGCGGACGTGGGCACGCAGTACCGTTCGGCCATATACACGCATTCGGAGGAGCAGGCGCAGGTCGCCAGGGACGTGATCGCGGAAATCAGCGCTGCCGGCCTCTGGAAGAACCCGATCGTCACCGAGGTCGAGCCGCTGGAGCGCTTCTGGCCGGGCGAGGACTACCATCAGAACTACTGGCTCAACAACCCCAACCAGGGCTACTGTCGCGTGGTCATCGCGCCCAAGGTGGCGAAATTCCGCAAGCAGCACCTGCAACGGCTGGCCGCGGTCAGCTGAACTCCTCCGCCCAAAACAAATGCGGCTTGCCAGGCCAGGCTGACCTGTAAGCCGCATTCTGTTCCCCTTGCGGGGCGACGGTCATCTATCTGTCCCGCCAGTTGCCTGGCGGGATCAAGCGACCTACCCGGCGCTGCCTGCGGGGCGGGCCACCCCTCTGCGCCTGTCTGGTCTTGCTCCCGGTGGGGTTTGCCTGGCCGCCGACATCACTGCCGACGCCGGTGGTCTCTTGCACCACCTTTTCACCCTCACCCCCGGACGGGGGCAATCCGTTCTCTGTTGCACTTGCCGTCGCGTTGCCGCGCCTGGCCGTTAGCCAGCACCGCGCCCTGTGGAGTGCGGACTTTCCTCCAGTCCGAAGACCGGCGACCGCCCGGTCAGCCTGGCACTTTGAGTATACACCTTAAATCAGCGAGGCTTTCGCCGCGAGCGGCGATCTTGTGGCGCAGGTCAATTGTCATGGATGGCCAGCGCGCAAGGCCGGTGGGCATTCGGAAACAAGTGCCGACCGGCTACATTGTTGCGCGAGGAGGAAACGATCGGGGAGCGGCCCTGGTGGACCGCTCCCCACCCTGGCTGTCAAACTTCAACAGCCTCTTCCTCTTCCTCTTCCTCTGCCGTCACGTCCACGATTTCGAGGATGAATTCGCCCTCGGAAGCGTCGTTGTATGTGGTGACTTCAACAGTCAGCACAAGGTCGGCGTCGTCCGCGGCGACGTCGTAGAGGGCCGAACTAGATCCCGGCAGGGCGATGTCGTCGTTGCTGTCGAGCAGTTCTTCACCGTTTGCATCGTAGAGGTTCAGCAAGGTGTCGAGATCGCCTTCCTCGCTGCCAAGCAGAATGTCGACCACACTGCCGGCAGGCAGGGTAAGGATGTAGCGCAGGCGCTGACGCTTCGCAACCTGGTCCGTCACCGTGTCGCCCACCGCGATCTCGCCCCGGTCTTCCGCCACGATCTCAAGGGCGTCGTCCAGCCAGGCGATGGCCGCTTCGAGAACGGGGTCATCCTCGCTGAGCAAGGTTTCCCCCGTGACCGGGACGCGAACCGTCGGCACAACGCCAATGCCTTCCAGGTGAATCTCCATGTCGGCGTCAACGGCCCGCCCAACGGTCAGTGTGACATCCATGTCATCCGGCATGTAGATGGTTTCGACGCTGCCGCCGGCCCCCGCCGTTGAGGTGTGTCCCACAATGGCCGCCCGGTCCTCGATCGTCATGTACCAGGAGAAGAACTCGCAGGCGCTGTAGCAACTGGAGAATACCAGTACGGCTACCTCGCCCTCATAGCGCAGGTTCTCTGGCGGAAGGACAAACTGGTCCTCATGGTCCGGGTCAAAGTAGAAGTCCTCCGTGTCTTCGTCGTAGAAGCCACTGTTTCCCAACACGTGCGCTTCGTCGAAGAAGTAGGCCGCCATCTGTTGCGCCAGCCAGCCGCTGCCGCCGCCGTTGCTGCGCATGTCGATGATCAGACCGGGAACGGAATATCTGTTGAGCTCCTCGATCATCCGCTCCCAGAGGTCGATCGTCAGTCGCTCGTTGTCGCTGAAGGAGTGAATGTTGACCAGGGTGTATTCCGACCCCTCGATTTCCTCGAATTCCAGCGGCAGGTCATGTCGACCGCGGCTGGCAAAAAACGAGGAAAAGTCGAAGCTGTCGCGTTCGTCGCTGACTTGCATGGTCGCGCTGGACGCCTCTTCATCGCCGGGATTGATCCAGCTGACTTCGACCTCGCTGTCGGCCGGGAAGCGTGTGGCATAGCGCAATTGCTGCAGGCGTCTTTGCTCTTCCAGGCTGAAGGGCTCGGACCATGCCAGGGTATCCCGGACGTGGTCCTGAACCGGCGCGCCGTTTATTTCGAGAATCTCGGCGCCGTTTTCGATGCCGGCTTCGGCTGCCGGGCTGTCCTCAAGCAAAAAGTTGACCACCACGCGGCCATCATCCAGATCGCGGATGGCGATGCCGATGCCGCCGGCGATGGCCTCGCGGAAGGCTCGATACATCGTCGGGCCAAAGCTCACGCCTACGTGAGCATCGGGAATCGACCAGGCGAAGTCGCGCAGGGCCAGTTCATAGGCGGCGGAATCTTCAGCGGCTTCGGCTTCTTCAAACAGCGGCCTAAACTCCTCGCTTTTGGCGACCCAGTCGATGCCCTTGTACTCGGTGAAGGCGTATTCCAGACGGAACTTGTCCAACATTGCGTCGAAGGCTTCTGTGTAGGACATTTCCGAGAAGTCGTCGACTTCGGAGGCCTCGCCCTCGATGAGGTTGACGACCGGTTCCGCCGATCGGTCAAACACGAAGGGGTCCTCATCGAGAATGACCAGGGTGTAGCCCGCGGGCAGGCCCACCGTCGGGTCGTCGGCGGTGAACAGAAGGCCATCCTCGCCAAAGCCGGAGGGAAAGCCCTGCCCGTCATCGGGGGCGTAGACCAGCAGCTTGCCGCCGATGATTTCATCCAGGGTCTCCGAGCGATGGCTGGTGTCCGTCGAGGCATAGGCGTTGGACCAGCCGCCACCATAAAGGTCGCGTTCCTCCAGTTCCGGCGGCCCCCAGGTGTTGGACCAGTACGCAATGGCGAAAATCTGGACGCCGGCGTCTTCCTCGCCGTCGTTGTCCACGTCGCGCAGGCTGCCACGGGGTTCAATCGGCAGTTGCAGGGTCCAGGAGACCGGCGACGTGAAGAAGTCACTGGTCAGGCGCCCAAGAACCTGGGACTCAGGCGAAAAAATGAAGTCCTGGTCGCGGTCCACGAAGCCGGCCTGGTCCTCCAGAATAATGAGTGGCTCGGCGACGCCATCCGTAAGGTAGGGATTGGTGTAGGTCATTTCGCCCGTCAAAACGCGCGGGCCACCCTCGTCATTGACGATTTGTGCCGGCGTCAGTTCTGTCTGGGCGCTGACTGCAACTGTCATGGCCAGCAACAGGCTGGCGACCAACGTTAGTTTGACCACGGGGCCACTCCTTTTGTTCCGATCGAAGCAACAGACCATACAACTGTTCCCGCAAATACTTGCCAGTGCCTTAATGCAATCCTGGCAGATGGTTAACGACCCGCGTCCGCGCTTGTTGCCATTTCTGCTGACAATTACAATATCACATCTTCACCTGGAGCAAACCTGACGTGAGCGCTGGCCCGGTTCAGTCGACTTCCGCGCCTTCGTGGCTGCGGCAACGCAGCCATGACATGCGCCGGATGCTGGCCGCTGCCGAGCCCGCCACGTTGCTGGTTCTGACACTCCTGCTTTTGACGCCACTGTTGTCGCTGCGCGCTGCGGGCTGGCCGATTTCGATGCACACGGCCGTCCCCGTCCTCCTGTTGTCGCTGCTCTTCAGTCTGTGGCTGGCGCTCAGCCGACACAGCGAACTGTTCGCCCTGCTGCTCAGCTGGCTCTATGGCTTCAGCAGCGCCCTGTTGCTTGTGGCGGCCAATGAGCCCGGTGACCTGTTTCAGGGCATTGCCAGCCTGCTGCAAAAGGTCGTGTTGTGGGTCAATGCGGCGCTGGCCGGCAGTTTCAGCCAGGACGCGGTAATCCTCAATCTGCTGCTGGCGGCGGTCATCTGGCTGTTGACCTACAACGCGGTCTGGCACGTGTACCGCATCAACCAGGTGCTGCGCGCCGTGCTGCCCGTGGGACTGGCATTGCTCGCAAACGCTTTCTCCTATCAGGGCGCCGCCAACCTGGACCCTTTCCTTGGCGCTTTCCTGTTTCTGTCGCTCCTGCTCGTCATTCGCTCCAGTCTGGAAGGGCGGGAGTGGCAGTGGTATGTCAATCGCGTCCGGGTCCCCCGTAACCTGAGGCGTCAGTTCTATCAACTGGGAGGGGTGCTGGCGCTGCTGGCCCTGTTGCTGGCCTGGCTGTTGCCGGCGACCAACCTCCAGCAACGCCTGGACCAACTGGAAGAATTGCTGGCCGGGGAACCCCTGACGGAGGCAGCCAACCTGCTCGACCGCCTCTTTTCCTCGGGAGACCTGCCCGGCCCGGCCACGGCGGACTACTACGGGGGAGACTCGCTGCAGCTGGGCGGCGCGGTCCGTTTGGGGGACGACGTCGTCATGCAGGTGGCTGCGTCTCCGGTGCATCGCTATTACTGGCGTTCCCGCGTGTTTGACATTTACGAGAATGGTCGCTGGCTGCCCGCGGCCGACACGCGTCTCACAGACCCGCAGGCGCCCCTGGAATTGCCGTCGGTAAACGCCGCGGATGAGACGCGGGTGGCCGTCGATCAAACATTCACCATGGCCCTGCGCGCTTCGCGCCTGGTTTACGCCGCGCCGCAGGTTGCCGCCGTCAATCTGCCCACGCGCAGCGACATCCGCTACATCGGCCCCGACGGGCGCTTTCTGGAACCGCCGGCACGCGACCAGCAAATTCAGTCCATCAACGTATCGGTGATTCGTCCCTTGCGTGTGCTGAACAGTGGAGACAGTTACTCGGTTACCAGCCTGCTGAATACCGCCAGCGCCGATCAATTGCGTTCGGCCGGCCGCGACTGGCCCGACTGGATACGCAGCCTCTATTTTTACGTGTCGCCCTCCGTGACGCAGCGCACCCGCGAACTTGCCCGCAACATTGTCAATTCGGCGGGCGCCGCGACCCCTTACGACCAGGCCGTGGCGCTGGAATCCTGGCTGCGGCAGAACATACGTTACAACGAACTCATCCCTGCTCCACCGGAAGGGCAGGACCCCGTCGACTGGCTGCTGTTCGATATCGGGGAAGGCTATTGCAACTACTATGCCTCGGCCATGATCGTCATGTTGCGTTCGCTGGGGGTCCCTGCCCGGCTGGCCACCGGCTTCGCGCAGGGCCGCTGGGATGCCGCAGGGTCGCATTACGAAGTGCTGGAGCGTGACGCGCACTCCTGGGTAGAGGTCTATTTTCCGGGCTATGGCTGGGTCGAGTTTGAGCCGACCTCCGCCCAGGCGCCCCTGATTCGCGAGGACCCGGAACAGTCGCCCATTCCTGCGGACAGCATTTTCCCGACAGCGACGGCAACAGCGACGGCGACGGCCACGCCGACGCCAGACGAGCGACAGGATTTCCCTTCACTGGAACCTGAAAGGGAAGCATTGCCGGAGAGGCCCGACCTTACTCCCACTCCTACGCTGACCCCCACGCCCAGCGCAACGCCGTCGCCCAGCGCAACGCCGTCGCCCACTGCCACGCCATCGCCGACACCCGACGCGCCCTCCGTCCCTCCGCAATCGGCGCCGCCTCTGGAGTCGCCGCTGGATCCACCGCAAAGCGATCCGCCGGAAGCGCCGTCCAGCGTACCGCCCCTGCCAAACGGCCTGCTTGCCGCCACGATCCTGCTGCTGCTGCTGCTGCTCCTGTTGTTCCTGTGGTGGTGGTGGGAGTGGCGCGGGCTGCGCCGAATGAACCCGATCGCCAGGGCCTGGGCGCGACTTGAACGATACACCCGGCTGCTCGGCATTCGAATGGACCCGGCCCAGACTCCGGCGGAACGTCGCCGCCGAATTGTTGAAGACCTGCCGGTCGCCGAAGCGCCGGTGACGGCCATCACTTCCCTCTACATGCGGGCCCGCTATGGCCCGGCCAGTCAGGACGATGCGGACAGCAACGAAGCCGACGTCTCCTGGGGGCGGGCGCGTTACCGGATTCTGCGGCGCTGGCTGGGGCGCGTGTTGTTGCCCTGGCGAAGGCGCTGAAGCAGGGGCCTATTGCTCGTTGATGATGCTGAAGACCATCGGCCGTCGCCGTGTTTCACTGTAAAGCATTCTGCTGACGCGTTCCTGCAGGAGGCTGCGACGGCGACCGTTCTTACTGGCCGCGGTATCCGCCAGCGATGCCCTGGCCGCCTTGCGGATGTTTTCGATCAGGTCTTCGGCCTCGCGATGGTAGACGAAGCCCCGCGTCAGGATTTCGGGCTCGTCGACGAGCTCGCCACTGTCGGCATCCAGGTTGGCCACGACGACGAGGAAGCCGTCCTTGCCGAGGGTTTCCCGGTCGCGCATGACCGCCGGCCCGACGTCGCCGACGCCGCTGCCATCCACGAAAACGTAACCGCCCGGAACCCGTTCACCGATCTTGATCCCCTTCTCGTCGATGCTGACGACGCTGCCATTTTCGACCACGCGAATGTTCTTCTCCGGCAGGCCGAAAGCCAGCGCCAGGCGCGCATGGGCCATCAAATGCCGCAGTTCGCCATGCACGGGCACGAAATAGCGCGGCTGCGTCAGATTGAGCATGAGTTTCATCTCTTCCTGACAGGCGTGGCCGGAAACGTGGACCGGCGCGACGGGGTCGTACAGCACGTTGGCGCCACGCTGAAAGAGCCGGTTGATGGTGCGGTAGACCATTTCCTCGTTGCCCGGGATGGCGTGAGCCGAGACGACAATGGTGTCATCCGGGCGGACATCGAGTTGGTGGTGACGTCCCTGGGCCAGACGCCCCAGGACGGCGGAAGGCTCGCCCTGGGTGCCGGTCACCATGATGACGACCTCTTCCGAAGGCAGGTCGTTGCTCGCTGACAATTCGACCAGGACGTCCTCGTCCAGATTCAGAATGCCCATCGCGCGCGCCATGCGGACGTTGGCATTCATGCTGTAGCCGGCGATAGCCATACGCCGACCGTGCTGTCGGGCGCAATCGGCCACTTGCTGGATTCGTTGCAGGTGCGAGGCGAAAGTGGCGATCATGATGCGGCCGCGGGCTTCTTCAAAGACCTCGTCAAAGGCTGCGACCACCGTACTCTCCGAAGGCGTCCAGCCCGGCCGGTCGGCATTGGTGCTGTCGGCCAGCAGCAACAGGACCCCCCGGCGCGAGAAGTCGGCCAGCCTGGCATAGTCCGGCCGGTGCCCGTCAGGCGCCGTGTTGTCGAACTTGTAGTCTCCGGTATGGACGATGAGGCCGAGAGGCGTGTTGATGCCGAATCCGACGCAATCGGGAATGCTGTGGCAGACCCGGAAACTCTCGACGGCAAAGGGCCCAACCTGGAAATCGGCGCCGGGCTGAAAGATGTTGACTTCACAGTGGTCCTGTTGCCTGGCGTCTTTCAGTTTGACGTTGAGCAGGGCAGCCGTCAGGGGCGTTGCCCAGACTGGCGTGCCGGGGAAAGCCTCGATGACGTGGGCGATGGCGCCGGTGTGGTCTTCGTGGCCGTGAGTGTAGAGGATGCCGTGCAGCCGGAGGTCTTCCTTTTCCCGCAGGTAGCTGAAGTCCGGGATGATGTAATCGACGCCCAGCATGTCGTTCTCGGGAAACATGATGCCGCTGTCAATCAGGAGGGCGTCGTCGCCCCACTCGACCACCGTCATGTTCTTGCCGACTTCGCCGAGGCCGCCCAGGGGGACGATTCGCAAGCCTTGATTCTGCATGATTCAATGCACCAGGCGCAGCGCCCGGTGCGCACCTTTCTCTTTTTTTCGGGTCGCGAGGAAAAAGAAATCTCTTCGGCGCCCAGTATACCACGGCCAAACTGATTGTCAGGGTCCGAATACTTCGGGTTGCCGGCAAGGGTGGTACAATGTCCCGCGCCCGGACGTTCAGGTGACTCGGGCCTCCGACACAGGGACTGGACGATGATCAGTTTTGGCACCGACGGTTGGCGCGCGGTCATCGCCGACAGCTTCACCTTCGGCAACCTGGCCCTGGTGACCCAGGCCGTCGCGCAGGCGGTGATGCGTGAACACAAGGGCAGCGATCCGCCCGAAATGGTGGTCGGCTACGACACCCGCTTCCTGTCCGATCGATTCGCAGCGGAGGTCGCCTGTGTACTGGCCGGCAACGGCATCATCGCCTGGTTGACGCGCACGGACGCTCCGACCCCGGCCATTTCCTGGAACGTCCGTCTGAAGGGCGCCAGCGCCGGGATCGTCATCACGGCCAGTCACAACCCGCCGAGATACAACGGTTTCAAGCTCAAGACTGCCTATGGCGGCAGCGCCACACGGCAACAGTGCGCCGGAGTCGAGGCGGAATTGCGCGCCCTGGAAGGGGCCGGCCGTGAGCCCCTGCGGCTGGACTACGAGGAAGGTCTGCGATCCGGCCAGATCCGACGTTTCGATCCGGGCTGGGACTATTACCAGCATCTGAGCACGCTGGTGGACGTCGACCAGATCTCGAGGCGTGAGCTGTCCGTCATGGTGGACGCCATGTGGGGGGCCGGGCGTGGCGCGATCAAGACCATCCTGTCGCGCTCCCGCTGCCAGGTCAACGAAATCCGCGATGTGTTGAACCCGGGATTCGGCGGCATCCACCCGGAGCCTGTCTTGCGCTATCTCAACGAACTGGTTGCGGCCGTGCAGCGCGTCCAGGCGGACGTGGGCCTGGCGACGGACGGCGATGCCGACCGCATTGGCGCCATCGATGCCCTGGGCAATTTCGTCGACCCACACCAGATCTTTGCGCTGGCGCTGCGCCATTTGGTGGAACAGCGGGGCATGCGGGGCGCGGTGGTCAAGACGATTTCGACGACCCGCATGATCGACAACCTGTGCCGCCGCTACGGGCTGCCGCTGCATGAAACGCCGGTGGGCTTCAATCACATCGCCGATCTGATGATGCAGGAGGACGTGCTCATCGGCGGTGAGGAAAGCGGCGGCATCTCCATTCGCGGCCATATTCCGGAGGGTGACGGCATCCTGATGGGCCTGTTGCTGCTTGAAATCATGGCCCAGGCCCAGGCGCCGCTGCACGAGATTGTGGCGGACCTGCAGGCAGAATTCGGGCCGGCGCACTACGGTCGCATCGACGCGCATCTGGACCATCAATTGCCGAAAGGCGAACTGGTCCGTCGTCTGACAGACGGGGCGCCGACTGCCCTTGGCGGGGAAGGCGTCACCCGCGTGGATTCCACGGATGGCGTGAAATTCTGGCTGGCCGACGGCAGCTGGCTGCTCATTAGACCCAGCGGCACCGAACCCCTGCTGCGCATTTACGCAGAAGCGCCGGCGAGGGACGCCGTTCCGGTCCTGCTGCGGGCGGGCCAGGCGCTGGGGAACGACTTGATCGACGGGAGGAATTCATGAAACAGGCGGCGATAACCGGCGTACGGCAAACACAGGTGAAGGAGTTCCCCGACCCGCAGGCCGATAAACGGCGCGTGCTGCTCAAGGTGACGGTGGCGCCGCTGTGTACGGACTACAAGTCCTTCCAGGCCGGCGATCTGCGCGATTCCCTGGGTCATGAAGCGGCGGGCGAGGTGCTGGAGACAAGCGGATCGCCCCTTGTTCAACCGGGGCAGCGAGTCGTCGTGATGCCCCAGATCCCCTGTGGGGACTGCGATTATTGCGAAACCGGTGATTTCATTTATTGTCTGAGCGACGCCGGAGCCAGGTTGAGAAATGGCAGCGGCACGGTCGCCCAATACATGCTTAAGCAAGACTGGCAACTGGTGCCAGTCCCGGACGACATTTCGATTGAACATGCGTCGATGGCCTGCTGCGGCCTGGGTCCGACCTACGGCGGGCTGGACAAAATGGGACTGGACCCTGGCGAAACGCTGCTGATTACCGGCATGGGTCCGGTGGGACTGGGTGGCGTGATCAACGCCAACTATCGCGGCGCGCGCGTGATCGCCGTAGAAATGAACCCCTTTCGCGCCAGTCTTGCGCGGGAACTGGGCGCAGACGTCGTGCTGGAGCCCGACGGGGCGCTGGAGCAAATCCTGGACCTGACCGACGGGATGGGAGTGGACAAGGCGATGGACTGTTCCGGCGTGGTCGCCGCCCACCGGCTCTGCATCGACGCCGTGCGCCGTCTGGGCTCGGTGTCCTTCGTCGGCGAGTGCAGCGATGCCACGCCGCTCTACATCAGCAGGGACATGATACGCAAGGGCCTCACCCTGGTGGGCACCTGGCATTACAATCTGGGACTGGCGCCGCGCATCATGCAGCAAATTCGAAATGTCCGGCCACAGCTCGACAAGCTGGTGACCCATCGCTTTCACATCGACGACATCCAGCAGGCCTTTGAACTGCAACTCACCGGGCAAAGCGGCAAGGTGCTGATCGAGCCCTGGGGCCCCACTGCCTGAAGCGTCGGCAAACAAGGCCGCAATTTGTGCTATACTGCTCGCCTGATGCAGACCGGATGAGGAGACGCGTGAGCGATGGCCTTTGACAAAATCAGGGTCCCCGATCATGGAGAGAAGATCACTGCCAGCAACGGGGCGCTGAAGGTGCCGGACAACCCCGTCCTGCTTTTCATTGAGGGAGACGGCATCGGCTACGACATCATGACGGCCAGCCGGCGGATTTGGGACGCGGCGATCGAGAAGGCCTATAGCGGCAAGCGTCGGGTCTCCTGGATGGAAGTCTATGCCGGTGAAAAGGCGGCCGGGATCTACGACGGCAACTATATGCCGGAAGAGACCTTCGATGCCCTGCGTGAGTTTCTGGTGGGCATCAAGGGGCCCCTGACGACGCCCGTTGGCGGTGGCTTCCGCAGTCTGAACGTCACCTTGCGACAGGTCCTGGACCTTTACAGTTGCATCTGGCCCGTCCGTTGGTACGAAGGCGTGCCCAGTCCCCTGCGCCGGCCGCAGGACGTTGACGTCGTAATCTTCCGCGAAAACACAGAAGACATTTACGCCGGCATCGAGTACGAATCCGGGACGCCCGAGAATGAAAAGCTGGCGCGCTTTCTGCGTGAGGAAATGGGCGTGACCAGCTTCTTCGAGGGCGCCGGACTTGGCATCAAGCCGGTCAGCGCCTTTGGCAGCAAGCGCCTGATTCGCGCCGCCATCCGTTATGCCATCGAACGCGGGCGCAAGAGCGTGACCTTCGTCCACAAGGGGAACATCCAGAAGTATACCGAAGGCGCCTTCGTCAACTGGGGCTACGAGCTTGGGCGCGAGGAATTCCCTGAGGAGACGATTTCCTGGGACGAGGTGGCCAGCGACCACGGGGGTCAGGTGCCGGAAGACCGCATCCTGTTGCAGGACACGATCGCGGACATCATGTTTCAGAAGATGTTGTTGCGGCCGCGGGAGCACGACGTCATCGCCACCACCAATTTGAACGGCGACTATTTGAGCGACGCTCTCGCGGCGGAAGTGGGCGGCGTGGGCATCGCACCGGGGGCCAACGTCGGTGACGAGGTGGCGCTCTTTGAGGCGACGCATGGCACGGCGCCCAAGTACACCAATCTGGACAAGGTCAATCCCGGCTCACTGCTGTTCAGCGGCGTGATGATGCTGGAACACATAGGCTGGAATGAGGCGGCGGACCTGATTGGCGTAGCATACGAAAAGACTCTGGCGCAAAAGATTGTGACCTACGATTTCGCGCGCCAGATGGAAGGCGCGACCGAGGTGCCCACCAGCGCGTTTGCCACGGCCATCATCGACAACATGGGTTAGGTTTTTCCGGTCGTCGTCGTGAGAAGGGCGCTGCGGCGCCCTTTTGCTTACCTTTGCGTCAGCAATTGACGCGCCAGCGAACGCAGGGTGAAGTGACGGCGTCGCAGGCGGCGGGCCGGACGGGGCGCCTTGTCGCGCCCGGCCAGTTTCTTCATGATGGCGAGGCCGGTGCTGCCGAAATGAAATTCCAGCAACAGGTCGTCCTCGTTGGCGTGGAAAAAGTCCAGCACAGCGTCTGCTATGCCGCGCCAGACGATCTCCATGTTGGCGTTGTCCTTGCGCCGACCCTGCATGAAGGGCCCGGGGTCCACGTCGTCAAAAGCCAGGTAGCCGCCCTGGTTCACCAGGGGGTAATACAGCGAAATCAGTTTCGCGACGTGTCTCGGGGAGTGAAGACTGTCGATATAAACGACGTCGATGCCCTGGGCAAGTTGCGGCGCGCGCGAAAGCACGAAGTCCAGGTCCGCGTCATCGGTCTGGATGAAGGTCCAGACCTCTGAATCAATGGCCGACGAACAGTCCTCTATGTCAAGGGAAACGAGACGACCGGCCTGTTGCTCACAGGCATGCGCCAGCACTCCGCTGGACCAGCCTTCATTGACCCCGCACTCCAGCACCAGGGGCGCCTTAAACTGCTGCACCAGCCGGTGCAGGCACATCAATTGCGAAGCCACCTTGCCAAAAACGCCGGGCTGACCGTCGGCGGCGAATACTTCCGGCAAGTCGTAATGGCGCGTCCGGACCATGGATTACCCCGTAACTGGCGGAGGAGTGTGGCGCAAGCAAGGTGGGAACGCAAGGCCACGGGCTTGCGGCAAGCGCGCCGTTCGGCTGTAGAATTGAGGCAGGGCAGGGGCTGCGAGGCATTGATGGGGCGTGGATTCCAACCCACCTGGCTGATCATCCTGGTCGCTGTGGCCATTGTGTTTGCCGGCTGGTATCTCTGGCAAGGCGTACAAAACTACCTGCGCAGCGGCGGCCTGGGCGTTCGGGAAGTCACGCAGCAGGCCCGGCAGGATGCGAGCGCCACGGTTGTTCGGGAAATGACACGTCAGGTGGTACTGGCGCCGCCTCCCACCCGTACGCCCTGGCCGGAATGCCAACCCTTCGTTGTGGTGGTGGAAGAAGCGATCGTGCGGTCCTCGCCTTCCTTTGATGCGGGCATCGTGAGAGCGCTCTTCGATGGGGACGAAGTCTGCGTTGTGTTTCCGGCGCCTTCGAACCCGGACTGGTTGCTGGTCGACGAGGAACCGCGCTCACGGCGCATCGAGTCCGTTTACATGCACCGTTCGCTTCTGCGCGCGCTGGAGCCAACGGCGACTCCCCAGGACACGCCGACGCCGCTCTCCACCATTACCCCTGATCCCCGACGATTGACGGAAACGCCGACCTTGCCGACCTTGACGCCGTCAGGTACTCCCGTCGCCAGCCCGACCAGCGCCTTGCGCAACGCCTGAACCGGCATGCGTGTGATACATTCAAAACAGAGATGGATGAACAGGGACCGAAGCATGCGCAGCGACCTTGAAATTGCCCGTCAGGCAGAACTGAAGCACTGTCATGAAATCGCGGCCGGGATGGGACTCGAGCCGGAGGACCTGGACCTCTATGGCTCGCCGCACGTGGCCAAATTGCGGCTGGAGGTGCTGGACAAGCTGCGTGACCGGCCGGACGCGAAGTACATCGACGTCACGGCTGTCACGCCCACGCCATTGGGGGAGGGAAAGTCCACGACCACTGTGGGTCTGGGCCAGGCCATGAAGCACCTGGGCAAGCGCTCGGTCGTGGCGCTGCGCCAACCCTCCATGGGGCCGACTTTTGGCATCAAGGGCGGGGCGGCCGGCGGCGGTCATTCCCAGGTGGTCCCGATGGAGACCTTCAACCTGCATTTGACCGGCGACATCCACGCCGTGGCGGCGGCCAACAATCTGCTGGCGGCCATGATCGACAATCGGCTGTTGCGTGGCAATCCCCTGGATATCGACCCGGACAGCATCACCTGGCGGCGCGCGCTGGACATGAATGACCGCGCCCTGCGCAACATCGTGGTGGGCCTGGGCGGCAAGTGGAACGGCATGTTGCGCGAGACAGGGTTTGACATTGCGGTGGCCAGTGAAGTGATGGCCATTCTCGCCGTGACGACCTCACTGCAAGACCTGCGCGAGCGCTTCGCGCGCATCGTCATCGGCCAGAACAGCAAACGCGAGCCGGTTACTGCCGGGCAGGTCGGGGCCGCCGGCGCCATGACCGTCCTGATGAAGGACGCCATTCGGCCCAACCTGTTGCAAACCCTTGAGAACACGCCCGCTCTGGTACACGCCGGGCCTTTCGCCAATATCGCCCAGGGCAACAGCAGTGTGCTGGCCGACCTGATCGGCATCAAGTGCGGGGACTATCTGATCACCGAGTCCGGCTTCGGCGCGGAGAAGTTCTT
>DAOUIB010000216.1:0-5297 GCA_034428275.1 Anaerolineae bacterium | reverse complement strand
CGCTGGCGCTGCCGATATGGGGCACGATGGTGACGTTGGGCAGCGACAGAATGGGATGGTCCGCCGCGATGGGCTCGGGATCGGTCACGTCCAGCGCGGCATGGGCTATCTGCCCCTGACGCAGGGCCGCCTCCAGCGCGGCCAGATCGACGATGGGACCGCGCGCCGAATTGATCAGCACCGCCGTGGGCTTCATCGCCGCCAGGGCGTCGGCATTGATCAGATGCCGCGTCTCCGGCGTCAGCGGCGTGTGCACTGAGACGAAATCGGACTGTCGCAGCAAGTCCTCCAGTTCGATCGGCTCCGCGCCGCGCTCGCGAATCGCTTCGTCGGACAGCACGGGATCGCAGGCGATGATGCGCAGGTTGAAACCTCCGGCGCGTTGCGCCATGGCCTGACCGATGCGCCCCAGGCCGATGATTCCGAGCGTGGCCCCGCTCAGGTCCGCGCCCAGCAGGGTCTCCGGCTCCCAGGTGTCCCACTTGCCGTCACGAATGTATTGCACGCCCTCGACGATGCGCCGCGCGCCGGCCAGCAAAAGCGTGAAGGCCAGGTCGGCCGTCGCCTCGGTGAGCACGCCGGGCGTATGCCCCACGGGGATTCCGCGCTGGCGGGCGGCAGCGAGATCGATGTTGTCATAGCCCACCGCAATCTGGCTGATCACGCGCAGTTGCGGCCCGGCCGCGTCCATTAGCTCGCCGTCAATGCGGTCGGTCAACAAACACAGCAGACCGTCCACCCCCCGCACCTTCTCCCTGAGAACGTCGTAGGGCGGCGGCAACCTCTCGGGCCAGACCTCCGTTTCACAGGCAGCCTGAACCCTGTCCAGCCCGGCTGCAGGGATGACACGACTGACGAACACACGCGGCTTGCTCATGGCTGCGCCTCATTTCTCGAAGGGCATGGCTGTGCCAGCGGGTTTGCCACGCCCGAGTCCGGTTGCGGTGATTGTACTCAATTTCCCGTTTTCGCAGGGGAAGGATTTCGGGGTGGCCTGACCGGCGGAAGGCGGCCCTGCCGGAATTGGTCTTACATGCGACCTGCCGCTGCGTTAACATTGAGTCCATGCCATGCACATCGCTGAAAACATAAGCGTGGAGTTCCAGGCCGGCAATATCCGCGCAGGAAACCACAGCAGTCCCCTGCGTTTCACCATGTCCCATCTTTTGAAACACTGGTACGTCGGCGTGTTGATGGTGTTCGGGGCCGTCGCCAACGCGGCGCTCTGGATCTCCATCCCGCTTAACGTCGGCCTTGCTTTCGACGCCGTGCGAGAAGAGCAGAATCTGCAAACGGCCATCAACGCCTGCCTGCTGATTGTCATCGCCTCGCTGCTGCGCGCCGTGGTCCAGTTCATGCGCAATTTCAGCGCGCAGATCTATGGCCAACGCCTCGAAAGGGACGTGCGCGACGAACTTTACGCCAGTCTGCTGGGCAAGAGCATGGCCTTCCACGACCTGCGACCGGTGGGCGAGACCATGGCGCGGGTGACCAACGACGTCATTGAACTGAGCCTGATGATGCACACCGGCGTCAACCTGCTCATCGGGTCCACCATGTTTATGTTGATGCCGCTGGTCGGCAGCCCTGTCATCCACCCGGACCTGGCGCTGGTGCCCGTCGCCTTCGTCATTGTGCAAATCACCATTCAATACTTCTTCATTCGTCGCCTCTACCCCCTGGCGCGCCAGGTGCGCAGCAGCTTCGGCGTTATGAACGCCCGCCTGGAAGAAACGCTGGAAGGGCTGGAGGTGATCAAGGGCGCGGCGCGGGAAAATGTGGAAATCGGGCAGGTCAACAGCCTGATTGAGAGCTTTCGCGACCGCTTCATCGCCCAGGGCGAAATGGAAGCCCGTTACCTGTCCAATTTACTCTTTCCCCTGACACTGTTCGCCGGTGTGTTCCATTCGGCCATCCTGTATCGCGCCGGGGAAATCACCACCGGCGACATCGTGGCCTACGTCATGATATTGCTTTTCTTCCAGTTCCCGGTCTTCATGTCCCTCTTCACCCTGCCCCGCATCGCCCTGGGTCACGCCGCGGCCGGTCGCATTCTGGAACTCATCACGGCGCGCAGCGACATGGACCAGAACGAGGGCGGTTACGGCGCTGAACTTCAGGGGGACATCCGCTTCGAAAACGTCAGCTTTGGCTATCAGGGCGAACAGGACAGCCTCAGGGGACTCAGTTTCTCCGTGAAACCCGGCCAGACCCTGGCCATCGTCGGCCAGACAGGCGCCGGCAAGACGACGGTGACGCGCCTGATCAATCGCACCTGGGACACCCGCGAGGGTCGGGTGCTGGTCGACGATCATGACGTGCGCGACTGGTCCATGGCCAGTCTACGTTCGCAGATCAGCATCATTGAGCAGGACATCTTTCTGTTCAGCCGTTCGCTGGCGGACAACATCAGCTTCGGCGCCGAAGACGCCAGCCCTGAGCAGATCGAGGACGCTGCGCGCATGGCCCAGGCGCACGACTTCATCATGTCCTTCCCGGATGGCTACGAGACGGTCGTGGGCCAGCGGGGCGTCACCCTCAGTGGCGGCCAGCGCCAGCGCATCGCCCTCGCGCGGGCCTTCATCACCGACCCTCCGGTGCTCATCCTGGACGACAGCACCAGCGCCATCGACAGCGCCACCGAAGACCTGATCCAGCAGGCCATCTGGACCGCGTCCAGAGGGCGCACGACCATTCTCATCACCCACCGCCTGTCACAGATTCGCTGGGCCGATCACATCGTCGTGCTGCATCAGGGAGAAATCGTCGCCCAGGGTTCTCACGAAGACTTGCTGCGCAATTCGCAGGACTACCGCCGCATCTTCGATCGCTACGAAACGCATGCAGCCCCGGCCGAGGTCAGTCTGGCGGAGAGCAACGGGGCATGGTAGCGCTCTTCTCCGGCCTGGACGGCGACAAGTTCGACCGGCAGTACGGCGATACCGTCCTGTTCCGCCGGATCGTCCGCTATTTTTCCCGCTATCGCTGGCAGGGCCTGGTCGTCATCCTGACCTTTACGGTCATGGCCATTCTGCTGGCCATGCGGCCGGTGGTGATCGCCATGGCTGTGGGCGAACTGGAGAGCGAGGGCGGGGACCAGGTCCTCCAGCTCCTGCTCGGCGCCCTGTTCGTCTCCGCCTTCATCGAATACGTCGCCAACTGGCTGCGCCGGCGCGGGCTTTCCCGCATCGTGGGTCGTGTCATCGCGCAGTTGCGCACGGACGCCTTCTCCTCCGCCGTGCATCTCGACATGGCCTTCTACGACGAAAACAACACGGGCAAGGTCGTCAGTCGCATCACCAGCGACACCCAGGAATTCGGCGACGTGTTGATGGTCAGCAGCGACATCATCTCGCGCCTGCTGCAAATTTTCATCCTCGTCTACTTCATGTACGTCCGCTCGCCCCTGTTGACCGTCCTGCTGCTGGCCACGACACCCTTCGTGGTCATTGCCGCGCTGGCCTTTCGGCACATGGCGCGCAAGGTCACCCGCCAGGCCTCCCGCCAACTGGCCGTCCTGAACGACACCATTCAGGAAAGCGTCAGCGGCATCAGCGTGGCCAAGAACTTCCGTAAGGAAGCCAGGATTTACCGCGAGTTTGCCGAGGTCAATCGTCGTTCCTATCGCATCAACGTCCAGCGCGGGCTGGTGATCGCGATGATTTTCCCGGCGCTCACGACGATCGGCGGTTTCGTCACCGCCCTGATCGTTTACGTCGGCGCCCTCTTCGTCTTTGACGACCTCATCAGCGCCAGCACCTGGTTCCTTTTCGTACAGGCGGTTGACCGCTTCTGGTTCCCCTTCACCAACATGGCCTCCTTCTGGAGCCAGTTTCAGCAGGGCCTGGCCGCAGTCGAGCGCGTCTTCGCGCTCATCGACGCCGACAACAGCGTCATCCAGCGTGACGACCGGCCCGTCGAAGGACTGCGGGGCCACATCGTCTTTGAGGACCTCAATTTCGGATACTCGGACGACGAGCTGCTGTTCAGGGATTTCAATCTGGAAATCCAGCCAGGAGAAAACGTGGCCCTGGTCGGTCACACCGGCGCCGGCAAGAGCAGCATCGCCCGCCTCATCACCCGTTACTACGAGTTTCAGGGCGGTCGCATCATGGTTGACGGCCAGGACATTCGTTCCTTCAACCTGCAGTCCTGGCGCAGCCGCCTGGGGATCGTGCCCCAGTCGCCTTTCCTGTTCAGCGGCAGCATCATGGAAAACCTGCGCTACGGCCAGCCGGACCTGGAGGAAGCCGAAATCGAGGCTGTGGCCCGCAGTATCGGGGGCGGAGAATGGCTGGAAACCCTGCCGAGGGGGCTGCAGAGCGAAGTCGGCGAGCGCGGCACGCGCCTGAGCATGGGCCAGCGCCAGCTCGTCAGCCTGTTGCGCGTGCTGTTGCAGAATCCGGCCATCTTCATCCTCGACGAGGCGACTGCCAGCATCGACCCCTTCACCGAACTCCAGATTCAGGAAGCGCTGGACCTGATTCTGTCGCAGACCAGTTCCATCCTCATCGCGCATCGACTCAGCACCGTGCGCAGCGCGGACCGCATCCTGGTGTTCCGCGAGGGTGAAATCATTGAGGAAGGCACCCACGAGGCCCTGCTGGAATACAGCGGGCACTACGCCGAACTCTACAACACCTATTTCCGCCACCAGTCGCTGGGCTACATCGAAGAGGCCCGCGAACGCTTTGAGGCCAGTCCCGCCGGTGTCAGGGCCCACTGACCGCGTTCGAGGTTCCCCACCGCCCCTTCTGCTGATCGCCTTCTTTCTGGCCGGTCTGCTGTACCTGTCATCGGTGCCGCTCTTTGAGGCGCCTGATGAGTCCTATCACTTCGCCTTTGCCGACTACATCAGCAGAAATCACGGCCTGCCCGTGCAGGTGCCCGGCGAAAAGACTCCATGGGGTCAGGAAGGTAGCCAGCCTCCGCTGTACTACATCCTGGTTGCGGCCCTGATCACACCCATCGATACCAGCGACCTTTCCGCGCACATGCGTTTCAACCCGCATGCCATCGTGGGGGACCCGTCGGCGGTCGACAACCAGAACGTCTTCCTGCACGACCATCCCGCGCCGCCGCTGCGCGACACGGTGCTGGCGGTCTACGTCGCCCGGGTCTTCAGCCTGCTGGTGGCCTGTGGCAGCGTCGCCGCCGTCTGGCTGGCGGCGCGGGAATTCGCCCTGCTGACCGGCGAAAGGGCCGCGCGCCTGGCCCTGCTGGGCGCCGGCCTGGTGGCCTTCAATCCCCAGTTCCTGTTCATCTCGGCGTCGGTCAACAACGACAACCTGGTCACC
>DAOUIB010000215.1:0-2600 GCA_034428275.1 Anaerolineae bacterium | reverse complement strand
TGTCCATCGCCAGCGCCAGGGCGTTGCCGATCTCAGCCTGGCCCAACCCCATGGCGACCGCCGCCGTCACCGCGGCGGCCATCGAACCGACGTGGCTCTTGTGGTCCAGCCCGCGCTCGCGTTGCCAGTCCCAGACGGCCGGCTGAATGGCGTCAAAGACATCGTAGCCCACCGCCAGCGCCGTGATCAGCCGGCGGCCATTCAGCTGCAGATGCTCGCCCAGGGCGAGGACGACCGGCACCAGCTCGGAGGCCACGTGCCCCGCGAGTCGGCTGGTGTCGTCCATGCCCAGAATCTTGCTCATGGTGCCGTTGGCCCAGGCCGCGCCCTCGAGCGTGCTGCCGCGGCCGTCGGCCACCAGCGTCGCCGCCTCGCCCGGGTAGCGGTACGCCGCGAAGTCCGCCGTCAGCCGTCCCAGGCGAGTCTGATAGCCGCCCAGGGTCGTGCCGAGCGTGTCTAGCAGCACCTGGCGCGCGCGGGCGACCGTTCGTTCACACAGATCTTCATAGCGCCTTTGCGCGGCATGCGCGGCGATGACGTCGACGGTGTTGCTGGCCCTGTCCCTACTCATCCGGCAAACTTCCCGCCCTCGTTGAACCGGCAGGTTGCTGCGCCTCGCATGGCTCAGACCGGGACCCCGACCCTGGTCAGACGGACCAGCCGGCCCACGTCCTCCAGGTCCTCCAGGCGGGCGCAGGCATCGATGAGGGCGACGATGCCCTCCTCCGGCAGCAGATCGCCGCCCAGCTTGCGGAACTTGCCCTCAAACTCGGCGTCGCTCATCATGTTCTCCGGTTCGCCGCGGGCATATTCCACCCGACCGCGATAGTTGCGGCCATCGTTCATGGTGATCCGCACCTCGCAGCCGTTCCTGCCCGCATTTTCCAGTCCCTCTTCCAGCCCTACCCGGACCCGGCGCCGCAATCGACGCACCTGCGGGTCGTCCCAGGCCTGGATATCCGCCTTGTAGAAGCTGCCGCGCTGCAGCGTGACGGCCACGGTCACCGGCAGGCTGTAGCAGGCCTGATAGGCGTTCGCCGGTTCCGGATCGACGCGGAAGTGAGGCGTGATCGCGTTCAGGTAGCTGTCAACCTCAATGGCGGCGATGGCGTCCAGGTCCAGGTTGCCGTTGCTGTTGCGCAGCGCCTGGGTCGCGTCCACGCAGGAATGCACGTGGCGGCAGCCGGCGTGCGGCTTGAAACCCGTCTCGGCCAGCGCCTGGCGCGTCCCCAGGGACTCCAGGGCGGCCGGTTCATAGCCAGGGCCATAGGCGTGGAAGTAACCGTAGGGCCCGTCCAGCGCCCCTGGCGGCCCCCTGAAACCGAAAGCCGCCATGCGCGCCGCCTCAATGCCGTTGCGGGCCCCGATGCCGGACAGCAGCGTATCGCAGACAAAGCCGTCGTAGACGTACTGCTCGGTGCCGCTGGCCATGTCCATCGCCAGCGCCAGGGCGTTGCCGATCTGCTCCTGGTCCAGGCCCATGGCGACCGCGGCCGTCACGGCGCTGGCCATCGAGCCCACGTGACTCTTGTGGTCCAGGCCGCGTTCGCGTTGCCAGTCCTTCACCGTCGGCTGTATGGCCTCAAAGACGTCGTAGCCGACCGCCAGCGCCGTGATCAGCTCGCGTCCGCTGAGGCGCAACTGTTCGCCCAGCACCAGCAGCAGGGGCACCAGCTCCGCCGCCACGTGCCCGGCCAGCCGGCTGGTGTCGTCCATGCCCAGGGCATGGGCCATGACGCCATTGGCCAGGGCGGCGCCCCCGGCGCTGCAGGCGCGACCGTCCGCGATCAGCGTCGCGTCTTCGCCCGGGTAATGGCGCGCGGCGAAGTCCGCCATCATCCGGCCCCGGCGCGTCTGGTAACCACCCAGGGAGGTGCCCAGGGTGTCCAGAATCACCTGGCGGGCGCGCAGCAGCGTCTTGTCGCCCAGGTCTTCGTAGCGCAGCGTCGCGGCGTGCGCAGCGATGACGTCCACAGCATTTCCCTTCGTGGCCACACTCATGGGAGATCCTCTCTGCCTCAAGCCAGCTTGCAACGACGCCGTCACGGGAAGGCGCCGCCCATGGCTTTCGCTGCCGCGCTTCAGACCCGCACAGGGGCCAGGGTCAGGCGCAGCAAGTCGCCAACGTCTTCAACATGCTCCAGACGCGCGCAGGCCTCCACCAGCGCCATGATGCGCGCTTCCGGCAGCAAGTCGCCCACCAGATAGCGGAACTTGCTTTCGAATTCCTCGTCCGTCAGCATGTTTTCGGGCTCGCCGCGGGCGTATTCCACGCGACCCCGGTAGTTGCCGCCCTCGCGCGTGGTGACGCGCACCTCGCAACCGTTCCTGCCGGCGTCTTCAATGTCACCCGCCAGGCCGACCTTCACCAGCCGGCGCAACTGCCGGGTCTTCGGCTCGTCCCAGGTCTCGATGTCCTCGCGGTACCAGCTGCCGCGTTGCAGCACGACGGCCACCGTCACCGGCAGGCTGAAGCCCGCCTGGCCGTAGCTGGCCGGGTCGGGGTTGACGCGAAAATCGGGCGTCACGGCGCGCAGGTAGCTGTCGACTTCGATGGAGGCGATGGCCTCCAGTTCCAGACCGCCGTTCCTGCTCATCAG
>DAOUIB010000214.1:0-6445 GCA_034428275.1 Anaerolineae bacterium | reverse complement strand
CCCCGTCGGGTATCGGCCGCCCGTCATTGCTGACGACGACGTGCGCGCCCGGCACGCCCCGCGCGTGCAGCCAAAGGTCGGAGCCTGAGGCGCGCCCAAAGGTAACCTCTTCGTTTTGACGGCTGTTGCGACCGACGCGTATCACGAAACCATCGGCGGTCATCAGGCGAAGGGCGGAACTCTTCTGACCGGTCGTCCGGGCCTTTCGCCCGCCGCGCCAAAGGCCCATGGACTGCAGGGCAGCCTGAACCTCTTCGATATCCGGCCGGCTGGCCGCCAGCTCAAGGTCGCAGGACAGTTGATCCAGAGAGCGCAGCTGCGCCTTCGTCCGGCGCAGCAATTTGGGAACGTCCTGCAAGGCGCGTTTGGCCTTTTCGTATCGAGCGAAATAGCGCTGCGCGTTCTCCAGTGGAGATTGCGCGCTGTCCAGCCGGATGACCAGTTCGGGCCCGTCCGGATCGTATTGCGCGCGCAGCTCGCTTTGGTTCGGCGCCAGGGTGTACTGGTAGGCCAGCAAAAGTTCGCCGCATTGCCGCAGCCGTTCCCTCTCGTCATCGTCCGTCAGGGAGCGCTGCAGGGACTTTGCCCGCGCTGCCAGACGCAATCGCGCCTCTTCAAGAGCTGCAGCAACGGGCTCTTTGGCAGCGCGGTAGGAATCCGGCCCGGTGCGGGCAAGGTACCATGTGACCAGGGCGACATTTATGGAGTCGACCGGTCTCCAGCCGGGTTCACAGTGCAGGGGATACACGCTGAAGGCGCGCGGGAAGTCGCCGTCGCCAGCCAGACCAGGTTGCCAATGACCTGCAGCGAGGGGCTCCAGCAGCGAACGCAAGGCCTGCCAAAGGTCTTCTGGCCGGGCATCCGATGCGCGTTGGTCGGCTCGCGCTGAACTTCGGTGAACCACTTCCCGGGCCAGCAGGGGGCTGACACCCAGCAGTCTGGCGCTCAGAAAGCGCCGCGTATTCTGGTCGCGGCCGGAATCTTCCGCCAGCAACCTGCCCAGGTCGTCCAGGGTGAGTTGCAGCGGGTCGTGCTTTCCGCGTTGGGGCGGCGGTGGCTGATAGGGATGCGCCGGCAAACTGCTTCGCACGCGGTTTTCGGCAGGATGCACGCGCCGCAGGCAATCAAGGATCCCCCCGTCGCGAACCAGCAAGACGTTGCTGCGACGCTCCATGGGTTCCACGATGAGCTGGACGTCGCCTTCCGGACCGGCAACGTGCAACAGGACGACACGTTCCCAGGCCGGCTGGGAAATACGCTCCAGCCGCCCGCCTTCCACGTAGCGTCGGAGCAGCAGGCAAAGAGGCGTCGGATTGTCCGGGCCGCGGCGCAAGCGTTCGGGCGCCAGGTAGAGACGCGGCTGGCCGGGGTCGGCGCTCAGATAGAGCCAGTGGCGCCGGCGCCCTGCATAAATCTCCAGTCCCAGACCTGTGGCGTCGACGTCGAGGACGTCCTGAATTCTTCCGCCCGGAAGCAGGGACTGAAATTCATCGACGAGCGCTGCAAGTGTGAAATAGTCGAGGTTCATGCGCCAGTTGCCAGGTGGCGCGGGGTCAGTTTTTGCCGCCGCTACCTGCTGTAGATGCGCGTTTCACTCCACGGTGCAGGAGCCAGAACACGATACCCAGCGTGATGCCCATACCCAGCAGGTTCACAAGAAGGAAGCCGAAAAGCAACAGCAATTGTTCGGTCTGCCATGGCGCCGCAGTCAGCACGGAGGAATCGGCCGCTGTGGATTGCACGATGAAAAAGCCGTCCAGGCTGCCGCCCTGCAACAGACTGGTCAGTCCGCCACCGGCCAGCAACAGGACCACGATAATGGCCGTCAGCGCCAATCGTCTCACGCTCTTGCTCCCACATTCAGGCCAGTCGCCACGCCGTCAGTCTAGCGCAGCCAGGGTCAACTTTCAAGGTCGTTAGAGCGCGTCGTCCAGCGTGATTTGCTGCTCGCGTTCCGGCCCAACGCCCACAGTCCGCACCGGTGTGTCGCACAACTCGGCTATGCGGCGCACGTAGTGACGCGCGGCCTGCGGCAAATCCTCCTGACGACGCATGCCGGACAGGTCGGCTTCCCAGCCAGGCAGCGTTTCGTAAACCGGTATGGCGCGCTTGAGGTCTTCCTGGTTGGCCGGTGGCAGTTCATGGCGAACGCCATCCAGTTCCCAGGCGCTGGCGATTTTCAAGGTCTCGATGCCGCTCAGGATGTCCAGTTTGGTAAGAAAGAGCTCTGTGAAGCCGCTGACCTGGGCGGCATGCCGCAGGATGACCGCGTCCATCCAGCCACAGCGCCGGCTGCGTCCGGTCGTCGTGCCGAATTCATCCCAAAAGTTTTCGCCGCTGCCCCGCAGGCGTTGCCCGAGAGCGCCTTCCAGTTCGGTCAAAAGGGGACCGGAGCCGACTCTGGTCGAAAAGCACTTGGTCACGCCGACGATTCGATCCACGTGCAGGGGGCCAAAGCCCAGACCGACCAGCGCGCCACCGGCAACCGGCGAGGAACTGGTGACGAAGGGGTAGTCGCCATGGTCCAGGTCAAGCATGGTGCCCTGCGCGCCCTCACAGACTACGCGGGCGCCTTCCCGCAGGCGGCGGTTGATGAATTGCGAAGTGTCCTGAATGTAGGGGGCCAGACGCATCGCCGCGTCGATCCATTCCAGCGCAGTGGCCCGTGCGTCCAGAGGGCTGTCGCCGGCGCCGGCCAACGCCTCATTGGCCCTTTCGATCGCGTCATGAACGGCATCGGCGAAGGATTCCGCATCCTGCATCAGACCGGCGCGAATTCCGCGACGGCCGGTCTTGTCCAGATAGGAGGGGCCGATACCGCGCAGGGTGGTCCCGATGGCCTCGTCTCCCAGCGCGCGTTCGCTGGCGCGGTCCAGGGCGACGTGCGCCGGCGTGATGATATGGGCCCGCGAACTGATGAGGAAACGTTCCGGCGACAGGTCGACTCCTCGTGAACGGAGTTGGTCCATCTCCGCCAGCAGATTGACGGGATTGATGACCATGCCGTTGCCGAGCACGCAACTCACGCCCTCGTGAAGGACGCCGGAAGGGACCAGGTGCAGTTTGAAAACCTCATCGCCCACCGCGATGGTGTGCCCGGCATTGTCGCCCCCGGCGTAGCGGGCCACCACGTCGGCGTCAGCGCCAAGCAGGTCGGCAACGCGGCCCTTGCCTTCATCGCCCCACTGGGCGCCGATGATTATCGTCACCGGCATCGTTCCTGCTCCTCTTTCCCTGTCCTAAACTGCCTGCCAGGCAGCGCCCAGCGCGATGCTCACCTCTTGCCGCCCCCAGATTTCCAGTTCACCGGAAGGCCCCAACGCGAGGGCGGCGTTTTCGCCAATGCCCAGGGCGACTCCCTGTTGCTCCCTGCCCAGCAATTGACGGGCTGTCTCGCTCGCGACGGCATCA
This sequence comes from Anaerolineae bacterium, assembly GCA_034428275.1. Lineage (GTDB taxonomy): Bacteria > Chloroflexota > Anaerolineae > Aggregatilineales > Phototrophicaceae > JAGWBD01. Next base: position 3,034 of record DAOUIB010000214.1, on the reverse strand, counting down.
TCCGTTCCGGGCAAAACCAGCGTTCCTGGCAACAAGGCCAGGGCGTTCCTGAATTCCCGGTCATCCGTCACCACCCAGGCGCCGCCGCACATGGCGGCCGGGCCTTCAAGCATCACCAGGGCGCCGCCTTTCCAGGCGCTGGAGACGCCTTCGCTCGTCGCGCCGGAAAGGGCATCCTGCGCCATAATCGGATCCGCGGCACAGGTCACGACGATCATGCCCGCATTCGTCAGACTCGTCCGCAATGAATCGTCGTCCTCGGTCAACGCGTCCACGAGATAGACGGGTCGGTCGCCCAGGTCTTCGAAGTCTTCCAGTGTGTGGCCCGCTGCCTCGTTGTCACCGCCACAGGCCAGTACTGCGACCGGCCCGTCGCCTGCCGCAACGGTCAGGGCCCGGGCCCGTACGCTCTCGCTGCCTGAGGCGTTTCCGGACAGCACCAGCCAACCCCTGGCATCCTGCCAGCGTATCGCCGCGCGGGCCGGCATCTACACCCGCAGGGTGACGACGAAAAAGGATTCTATGTAACGTGGTGCGCCTTCGGGTGCGTGAGGATCCAGCGCGCGTGAGCGAATGCGTTCCGCCAGCCCTTCCGAGAGGCCCATTTGACTCTTGTGCTCCCGCAGGGACCGGATTTTCGTCTCCACGTAGTCGGAGATGTCAATCGAGGTGTTCGGATTGATCGCGTTGGCGATGTAAACGAAGCGGGTCTTGTGGGCGGTCAGCCCTTCGTCACGCTCCATTTCGGGGAAATTAAGGCGGTCGCGCGCCGTGGGAAATGCGGCCGACAACGCAGCTTCCCCGATGGCGCGATGGTCCGAGTGATTGATGCGGTTTTCGCTGTACCAGTTTGACGGGTCGAAGGTGACCAGCACGTCTGGCCTGAAGCGCCGAATTTCGCGAACGATGTCGCGTCGCAGGGCCAGCGAGGGCTCTAGTTCGCCATCCGGATAGCGCAGAAAGATGACGTCCCTTACGCCCAGGGCCGCAGCCGCCCTTCGCTCCTCCTCCTCGCGAATGGCCACCAGTTGATCGGGCGTCATGTCCGGGTCGGAACTGCCCTTGTCGCCGCTGGTGGCCATCACGAAAATGATTTCCGCGCCTTCATCCGCCCAACGCGCGAAGGTCCCCCCGGCGAGGATTTCCGGGTCGTCCGGATGGGCAAAGACACCCACGACGCGTCGAATGCCATCCTGCATGGTGTCACTCAGGCCTTTCCGCCTTTGGCGGCGTCGCTGCGACGTTCGCCTGGCTTTTTGCCACATTCACAGGGTTCGTCCCCATGCCGATCGCAAGGCTTTTCGGCCTTTTGTTGCAGGGCCCGCAATTCGGCCAGCGGCACCAACTCCTCGCGGCGCACCTGTTTGCGCCCCTCGGACGTGATCACGGTGACCGCGTCCTGCAGCGGGTGGACGTCAATGACCTTGCACTCACCCCAGGGCGTGCCCATCATCCGGCCACGCCGCGGCAGTTTTTTGCGCGCTTCGGCGTATTGTTCGTATTCGTAGACGAGGCAGCAGCGCAGACGACCGCACATACCGGTTATTTCGGAAGGATTGAGCGATATCCCCTGGGCCTTGGCCATTTTGATTGATATGGGGCTGAAATCCGTCAGAAAGGTGCTGCAGCAACGCAGCTCCCCGCAAGCGCCATAGCCCCCCAGCAAACGGGCCACGTCACGCGGGCCAATCTGGCGCATTTCCACCGTGGCGCTGAATTCCCGTTGCAGGGCGTTCCAGAAGCGACCCGGATTGACGTTTTCTTCGGAGGCGTACAAAAAGGTCAACAGGCTGCCGTCATAATTGTATTGCGCCGCGACAAACTTGACTTCGCGCAGATTGTCCCAGGCGACTGCCTTCTCTTCGCAAATTCGCAGGGCTTCATCCTGTTGCGCTTCCCAATGCTGACGCAATGCCATGTCCCGCGACGTCGCCATGCGCAGAACAGGGGCGTTGCGACGTCTCGAAGTCTTTTCGGACTCGGTAAAACCCATCACCTGGCCCATCTGGCGGCCGCGTACGGTTTCGACGATGACGTAATCGCCGGCCGCAAGGTCAGGAAATTCGCCGTGGTCAAAGTGGTACAACTTGCCGACCTTCGTGAAGCGAACCCCCGCAACGCTTGTCGTCGCCTCTTTGGCTTCGGCCATACTGCAACTCCGCATGCTGGCACCGACACCATGGTAACCTACATGCGGCCCGCTCTCAAGCATTCATGCGCTGCCTGCGGGGCGGCGCCGACCTCCTGGTTTCCAGGGCAGCCACTTCTTCTCATGCCACGTAGCGCCCTGTCCGGCGCCAGGCCAGGCGTTTGTGACTGTCGGATTGATAGGCGATGCGGGGTACGGCTAGTACTTCTGGAAATAACGTTCCATTTCCCAGTCCGTCACCTGGCGATTGAAGTCCTCAACTTCTGCCCGACGGGAGGCGAGGAAGCTGTTGCTGATATAGGGACCCAGCGCCGCAAGGATCGTTTCGTCGGCCTCCAGCGCCAGCAGGGCCTCTTCCAGCGTTGCCGGAAGTACTCTGGTGCGTCGCAGGCGGGCGCGGTCCTGTCCCAGCAGGTCTTCTTCCAGCGGTTCCGGCAGGGGCATTTTCTGGCGTATGCCGTCCAGTCCGGCGGCCAACATCACTGCAGCGGCCAGATAGGGATTGCTGGACGGGTCCGGGCAGCGCAACTCCAGCCTTGTGTGCGCGCCATCATCCGGCATCAGGCCGGGCACCCGAATCAAGGCCGCGCGGTTGATGTGGGCCCATGTTACGTAGACCGGCGCTTCAATGCTGGTGCCGAGGCGCTTGTAGGAATTGACCAGCGGCGCAAGCACCGCCACCATGGCGCGCGCGTGGTGCAGTTGTCCGGCAAGAAACCAGCGGCCGGTCTCGGACAGGCCGTATTCGTGACCGGGATCGCTGAAGAGATTGGCCCCGGTTCCTGTCGAATGCAGACTTTGGTGGGTATGCATGCCCGAGCCCGGCAAGTCTCGCCGGGGACGGGGCATAAAGGTGCAATGCAGGTTGTTGTGCTGCGCTACGGA
>DAOUIB010000213.1:0-2569 GCA_034428275.1 Anaerolineae bacterium | reverse complement strand
CGGGTGCCGATGCGCAGGGTGCCTGTCCAGGGAGCCATGGAGAAACTATAGGGAATGTCAGCCCTTCCCGCCAAATGCCGCCTTGACCTGGCATCGCGGCAAGAACCGGCAGGCGCAAGTGATTCGGTCCCTGGAAAACGGTGAGAAACATGAGATGGCGATAGACCCCGGCGCGCCGATGTCGTGAGATTGGGGGACAGACCAGTTCGGCCCGGCTCGCCAGGAGTGAACCATGGAGGACATACGAAGGACCCTCTTTGCCCTGATGTTGCTGATGATCCTTGCGCTGCTGGCTTTTGCCCTGCTCGCACCAGGTGTCCCGATCCAGGCCTGACTGTACATGTCTGGCCCAACCGGGACGTCGTCATCTCCCTGGGGCCCAACCCGGAGAACAAGGTGGTGCATACTGTGTTGCAGGGCGGCCTGTTCGGGCCGGCCGCTGGCCCGGTAACCACCTGCGACTCACGGCCGCCCGCCGGAGAGTGGCAACTGCCGCCCCGCCTGGCCTGAGTCTCCGGCCGGGTCATCCGAATAATGACGAAAGGGGGCCGGGGCGACCCGGCCCCTGCGCTATCCCACGGGATGCTTCGGGCAGGGGCCCTCGCTGCCCCTGCGGGACATGCCGTCGGGACGGGCGACTTGACAAGTCGCCCCTACGGGATGCTTGGGACTGGGGTCCTCGCTATCCTACGGGATGCTCGGGACAGGGGCCCTCGCTATACTTCGGCGATGGATGAATCGCTCTTGCTGCAGGAAATCCTCGAGCAGCCGACTGCACTGCAGCGTCTGCTTGACGAAGGACGCGAAGGCATCCGCGCGGCGGCGGCGGCCATCCGCAATTACGATCCCGCCTTCGTCACCATCGCGGCGCGCGGCAGCTCCGACAACGCGGCGCGCTATGCCCAGTATCTACTCGGCGCGCACAACGGTCTGGCCGTGGGCCTGGCCACGCCCTCGCTCTTCAGCGTCTACGACCGCCCGCCACGCCTCGCCCGCTCGCTGGTCATCGGCATCTCCCAGTCCGGCCAGTCTCCCGACATCGTGGCCGTCCTGCGCGCCGGTCGCGAACAGGGCGCGCTGACCCTGGCGATCAGCAACGACGGTCAGTCGCCGCTGGCGCGCGTGGCGGAACATTGCATCCTGTTGCATTGCGGGCCGGAGCGCAGCGTGGCGGCCACCAAGACCTACACGAGTTCGCTGCTGGCCATCGCCCTGCTGGACGCGGAGCTGGCCGGCGCGACGGAGCGACTGGAACTGCTGGCGACCCTGCCGCGCCGGGTGCAGGCCCTTTGCGACCGCGCCGGTGACTATCGCGAGCATGGGGAAGCGCAAGCCGACATGGACAGCTGCGTGGTCCTCAGCCGCGGCTACAACTACGCGACGGCCTTTGAGATCGCGCTCAAGCTGAAGGAGCTGGGCTACGTGCTGGCCGAACCCTGGTCCTCGGCGGACTTCCAGCATGGCCCGGTGGCGCTGGTCGAACAGGGCTTTGCGCTGCTGGCGATCGTGCCCTCCGGGCCGCTGGCGCCCATCCTGACCGACCGGCTAAGGGAAATGCGGGAACGCGGCGCGCGACTGCTGGTCATCTCGGCGCAGCAGGAGGCGCTGGCGCTGGCGCATGCGCAGCTGCCGCTGCCGGCCCTGCCGGAATGGGCCTCGCCACTGGCGGCGGTGATTCCCGGGCAATTCTTCGCGCTGGGGCTGACGCAGGCGAAGGGCCTCGACGTCGACCGGCCCCGCGGCCTGCGCAAGGTGACGCGCACCAGGTAACCGGCCCTCACCCCCCGACCCCCTCTCCCCCAGGGAGAGGGGGAGAAACATTTCATTTCAGGGAAGAGCAAGTAACCACCCCGGTTGTCGCCCTGGTAGCGGAAGCCTGACTCTGGCCAACAGGTAGCGAAGCAAGAGGCAAAGTCAAAGTGCCTCTCCTCTGGGGAAGGGCGGCCCTCATCCCCCGACCCCCTCTCCCGCAGGGAGAAGGGGAGCAGGCCATGCAAGGTCGAGCGGGACCGAAATGGCGGAAAGCCATGTCCCTCTCCCCCGGAAACAGCCAGAGCCCGGCAGTTCAGATGCCGCGATATACTCGGACCCGTTGCAATTGTGGGGAGTGACCATGCGGGTTGGCATCGTCGGCGCGGGCTTTATGGGGGAGACGCATGCGCGGGCCTGGGCCGCCACGCCGGCGCAGGTCGCCGCGATTTACGCGCCGCGCGAGGAGCCGACCCGCAAACTGGCGCAGCAGGTCGGCGCCCGCGCCTGCCCTTCGCTGAGGGAACTGATCGACCAGGTCGACGTGGTCGACGTCTGCGCGCCGACCGACAAACACGCCGTCATCGGGCTGCAGGTTGCCGCCGCGGGCAGGCATCTGTTGATGGAAAAACCCCTGGCGCGCACGTCCGGTGAAGGTCAGGAGTTGCTGCGCGCCTGTGAACGGGCGGGAGTGCAGTTGCTGGTCGGCCACGTGCTGCGCTTCTTCCCGGAGTACGCGGCGGCGCAGGCCAGCGTAGCGCGTGGCGACGTCGGCGACGTGGCCCTGCTGCGTCTGACCCGTGGCAGCTTCCAGCCCTGG
>DAOUIB010000212.1:0-2069 GCA_034428275.1 Anaerolineae bacterium | reverse complement strand
TCTTCAGGGCATTCAGACTGTTTTCGAGGCTGCGCAGGACGCCGTCGCGGCTGTAGTCGAAAATGAAGCCGCCCCGGCCATCCGGCAGGCGGCCGATCTTGGTGGCCAGGATATAGCTGTCGCGCGGAACGCCCTGCAGGGCCTCGCCCAGGTATTCCTCGGTCTTGTACAGGGGGGCTGTATCCAGATAATCGATGCCCAGTTCGAGCGCGCTGTGCACGATGCCGATGGCCTCTTCGCGGCCCTTCTTGCCGATGTGCGCGCAACCCAGGGCGATGCGCGGCACTTCCAGTCCGGTCTGCGCCAGGGACTGGCGCGGAAACTCCGTCATTTGGGCTCCTGCTCCAGCGATTTGCCTGCAACCAGCGCGTATTATGTTGCGCCGGCGGCCAGACTGCCAGCACCGCGGCAATCTTAAGGTCTGATGAGCGGGGCAGGTGGCACTAGTCAAGGCGGCAGCATGATTCTATGCTGGATTGGCGAAGTGGCCGGGACAACGTCGATGCCTGGTCAGGGAGGGCCACCTTGCAGGCCAGAGTAGCAAACAGAGGCGAACAGGGGCGACGGGGCGGGCGACCGCCGGTCGACATGACCGGGTTGCGCCGCGCCATCGGCTATCTGCGGCGGCAGCGACGGACGGCCACACTGGCCTACGGCGCCCTGGTTGTCGCCACCCTGGCGCAACTGGCCGTGCCGCGCCTGGTGCAAAACATGGTCAACGCCGTGACCGAAGGCGTGACCGCCAACCAGATTCTTGCGCTGCCGGAGTTTGTGCAGGGCGCGTCGGCGCAGCTGATGGGCACGAGCGTCGATGAACTGAAACTCACCTCGGAAGCGGCCGAGACCCTGTTGATCAATGGCGTGGCCGCCATCATCGTTTTCGCCGTCCTGCGCGCTGTGTTCGCCTTCGTGCAGACCTACATGGCCGAGGCGACGTCGCAGGGCGCGGCCTTCGACATGCGCAACGACATCTTTTCGCGGCTGCAACGCCTGTCCTTCAGTTATTACGACCGGACCCAGACCGGTCAACTGATGATTCGGGCCACCGACGACGTCGAAAAGGTGCGTCTCTTCATCGCCCAGGGCCTCATCCTGGCGGTCCAGGCCTTCCTGTTGCTGATCGCCACGCTGATCATATTGCTGTCGACTAACTGGCAATTGACCCTGTCCATCTTTCCGATTTTGCCGGTCACCATCATTTTCTTCGCTATCTTCGGCCGGATCGCGCAGCCCCTGTTCGAAAAGTCGCAGCGGCTGCTGGCCGCGCTGAACACCATACTGCAGGAAAACGTGGCCGGCATCCGCGTGGTCAAGTCCTTCGTGCGGGAGCGGATCGAACAGGAACGCTTCGACGACTCCACCAACGTGCTGATGGCGCAACGCCTGCGCATCAGCCGCACCTTTTCCGTGCTCTTCCCGCTGATCTTCATGCTGGCCAACGTCGGGCAGGTCGTCGTGTTGTACTTCGCCGGCCGACAGATCATTCCCGGCCTGATCGGGCTGGGGGAATACCAGTCCTTCGCCCTCTACCTGATTTACATTTTCTTCCCCCTGGGGCAGTTGGGCTTCATCATTTCCCTGATGGCCCAGGCCGCCGCGTCGGCCACGCGCATTTTTGAAATCCTCGACACCGAAAGCGAAGTCCGCAACCGGCCTGGAGCGCGGGAGCTGCCCACGATCGCCGGCGACGTCGAGTTTGAGGGCGTCACATTCCGTTACTTTGAATCCGGCGAAAACGTTCTGGACGACGTCAGTTTCCGCGTCCAGGCCGGTCAAACCGTGGCCCTGCTGGGGGCCACCGGCAGCGGCAAGACGACCATCATCAACCTGATTCCACGTTTCTACGACGTCACGGAAGGCGTGGTGCGCATTGACGGCCTGGACATCCGCGACGCCACGCTCGACAGCCTGCGTTCGCAGATTGGCATCGTGCTGCAGGAGACCAACCTCTTCAGCGGCAGCATCCAGGACAACATCGCCTTTGGCCGGCCGGAGGCCGCCACGGAGGAAGTTCAGGCCGCGGCCCGCGCCGCCGCCGCGCACGATTTCATCATGGAGTTTCCTGAAGG
>DAOUIB010000211.1:0-1792 GCA_034428275.1 Anaerolineae bacterium | reverse complement strand
CTCTCGTCTCCCTCATTGATGTAGCCCGGGACCAGCGTGATCTTTAATTCATCAAGGATTTCCTTCTTCAATTCGCTGGAAACGTCGGTTACAACGCGAATTCCTTGCGAACCCATGGTTCTACTCCCTGTCAGCTATACAAAACACAAGCGATTACTCGACACTTACCAGGAAGGGATAGAGCGGCTGGTCGCCGCGAACGAGTTCCACCTCCACGTCCCCAAACGACTCCGCCAGCGACGCGGCCTGCGCTTCGGCGCGTTGCGGGTCGACCTGTTCGCCATAATACAGGGTGACGAGTTCGCCGTCATCCTGCAACGCCCGCTGCACAAGTTGCAGCAACGCTTCCTCGAGCGTGTCTGAGGCCACGCAGAGGCGACCGTCCACCAGTCCTATGTACTGGCCGGCGCAGACTGCCAGCCCGTCTATGGACGCGTCGCGCGTGGCCGTCGTAAGTGACGCGCTGACGACTTCGTCAAGCGCCGCTTCCATGGCCTCTGCGCCGCTCTCCAGGTCCTGCAGACGCATGGGACGATGCAACATGGCTTCAATGCCCTGGGGGATGCTCCTGCTCGGCACGACGCGCACGTCCCGCCCTTCCGCCAGGTCGGCGGCCTGTTGCGCGGCCAGAATGATGTTGCTGTTGTTGGGCAACAGGACAAAAGCCTTCTGGGGCAGGCCTTCCATGGCATCGACAAAGTCCCTGGCGCTCGGGTTCATGGTTTGCCCGCCTGCAATGACGTGGGCGGCCCCAAGTTCCTCGCGAAACAAGTGCGTCAGGCCGGCTCCGGCAGCAACGGCGATGACGCCAACCTCACCGGCTTCCATCGCCTCCTCTTCCCCGGCCCCGTCCGTGCGCTGCTCAAGGTATTGCAGATATTGCTCCTGCATGTTTTCGACGACCACGTCATTGAGCCAGCCGCATTGGTCGATGGCGTAGGAAATCGGCTGGCCGGGATCATGTACGTGCACGTGCACCTTGATCAAGCGCTCGTCGCCGACCACCAGGGTGGACCAGCCCAGGGCATCAATGCCGTCGTGGATGGTCTTCACGTCCATGTTTTCGCCGTGCATCAGGAACTGCACGTCGTATCCGTAACCTTCTTCATCGTCCGGCTCGAGGGCATGTTGCCAACCCTGCTCGTCCCGGGACGAGGAAGCCTCCGTCGCAATTGCGCCTTGCCCCTGTGCCATGCGCAGCATCCCCTCCAGGATGCACACCAGTCCTTGTCCTCCGGAATCGACCACGCCGGCTTTCCTGAGCACGGGCAGCAATTCGGGTGTATGCAACAGGGAGACCTGTGCCGCAGCCACCATGGTCTCCAGCAAGACGACCAGATCTTCTTCTCCCTCGACCTGCACGCCTTGCGCCAGAGCATCGCCCGTTTCCCGGGCCACAGTCAGGATAGTGCCTTCCACGGGATCGGTTACGGCCTTGTAAGCCTTGTCTACACCCGCCCTCCAGGCCTGGTTCAAGTGCCGCGCGTCGAATTCATGGTTGTCCCGAATGCCGTCCGCAAAGCCCGCCAGCAGCTGGGACAGGATGACGCCGGAATTGCCGCGCGCGCCCATCAGGGCGCCATGCGCCACGCTTGCCCCGACTTCACCTGCCCGTCTTGCCGTCCGGGATCCAGCGTGTTCATTGGCGCTGCGCAGGGTCAACACCATGTTCTTGCCCGTGTCACCATCTGGCACAGGAAAGACGTTGAGCGAATCGACCAGAGCCTGGTTCTGTTCCAGCCAGGCGAGACCGGCGGTCAGAAGCCGGCGCAACTGCCTGCCATCGCAAGTT
>DAOUIB010000210.1:0-3401 GCA_034428275.1 Anaerolineae bacterium | reverse complement strand
AGTTCGTTGTTGATGCCGCGGCTGAATTGCAAGACTCGCAGGCCAGCCTCGCCTTCGTCGCGCAGGGAAACGTCAATAACGCTTCCGACCAGCTGCAGGCTGGCCCCGGCCCGCAACCCCTTGCCACGTACAAGGCCCAGCCATTGCCTGTCGTCCAGTTGACGAAGCAGCAGGATTTCAGCCTTGCCCCCGGTCGCCCTCTTTGTCGCCATGAGCCGCGCCTGAATCACGCGCGTGTCGTTCAATACCAGCACGTCACCCGGTCGCAGAAAACGTCCCAGTTCATGGAAATGGTGATGGGCGACCCTGCCGCTCTCGCTGTCCAGCAGCATGAGCCGGGCGTGGTCCCGCGGTTCGACAGGTTGTTGAGCGATGCGATCCCGTGGAAGTTCGTAATCGAAATCCGCGATGTTCATGCCGTCGCCCCGCGAGTCAGACGCCAGGCAGGCGTTCCTGAAGGTCCTGGCCCTCGCTCACCTCTTCGACGCCAAGGTGCTTCATGGCGCTGCGGGTGGCGACGCGGCCGCGGGGCGTGCGTTCAAGGAAACCCAATTGCAGCAAATAGGGCTCATACACGTCCATGATCGTGCTGCTGTCTTCACTGATCGAGGCTGCGATGGTCTCCAGACCAACGGGGCCACCGTCGTATTTGTCGATGATGGCCCCAAGTATGCGCCGGTCTACGTCGTCCAGTCCCAGAGTATCGACTTCCATCAGGCCAAGCGCGTCAGCAGCGACCCCGGCTGTGATGATGCCGTTGGCCCTTACCTGGGCGAAATCCCGCACGCGTCGCAGCAATCGCAGCGCCACGCGCGGTGTGCCGCGGGCCCGACCTGCAATTTCCTCCGTGCCGCCAGGTTCGATGTGTATGTCCTGCATGCGCGCTGCGCGGCCGATGATTTCCCGTATCGCCTCAAGGTCGTAGAAATCCAGTCTAAAACTGGCCCCGAACCTGTCGCGCAGCGGGCTTGCCAGCAGCGACAGGCGCGTCGTGGCGCCGATCACCGTGAAGCGCGGCAGGTTCAGGCGGACGTTCTTCGCCGCCGGCCCCTTGCCAATGACGATATCAAGCGCATATTCTTCCATGGCCGGGTAGAGCACTTCCTCAACTGCCCGGCCGAGGCGGTGCACCTCGTCGATGAAGAGAATGTCATTCTCGCGCATGTGAGTCAGGATGGCGGCAAGGTCGCCGGCGCGTTCCACCGAAGGGCCGGCGGTGATGCGTATGTTGCAATGCATTTCGTTGGCGACGACGTGGGCCAGTGAGGTCTTGCCAAGCCCGGGCGGGCCATAGAAGAGTATGTGATCGACCGGTTCGCTGCGCGCCTGGGCCGCTTCCACCAGAATACGCAGATTTTCCCGCACGCGAAGCTGGCCGATGACGTCCCCAAGGCGTTGCGGGCGCAGGGTGTGGTTTTCGCGCTCGCCCTGGCGGCGCTGACCGCCAACCATGCGATTCCCGGGAACCATCGCAACCCTCGTCCGCTTGCTGAAGAGTCAAGTATACTGGTGCCCGTTTGACCCGCAAGCGCAGGGAAGGGCAGTGCCATGGCCAGACTGCACGTTTCCAGTCATCCGCTCGCCATTCACAAGTTGACGCAACTTCGCTCCGTGGAAACCGACCACCGGGCCTTCCGCGAGCTCGTGCGCGAACTGGCGCTGCTGATTTCCTATGAAGTCACGCGGGACCTGGATCTGACGGTGCAAAATGTCGAAACGCCGCTGGGCATCGCTGAAGGTGGCAGTTGCCGCGAGACCATCGGCCTTGTGCCCGTGTTGCGCGCCGGCCTTGGCCTGGTGGACGGCGTGATGGAGTTGCTGCCCAGTGTTCAGGTCTGGCACATCGGTCTCTATCGCGATGAAGAGACCCTGCGTCCCGTCGAGTATTACAACAAGCTGCCCACGGAACCGACGGTAAACGTCTGCATTGTTCTGGACCCCATGCTGGCGACCGGCGGCTCGGCAGTGGCGACGATCGACATTCTCAAGCGTTGGGGCGTGGGTCGGATCAAGTACATGGGCCTGATTGCCGCTCCCGAAGGCGTGGAACGACTGGCCACGGCCCATCCCGACGTGCCCATTCACGTCGCTGCGGTGGACCGGCAACTGAACGAAGTGGGCTTCATCATGCCCGGCCTGGGCGACGCCGGCGACCGCCAGTTTGGCACGTAAAAGGCAAACCGGGACACATTGGCAGGCGTCATCAATTGAGGCGAAGCAACTATCAATTGCTGCGGGCCGCCTTTTCTCGCGCGGCTATGGCCACCAGCGCAGCGAAATCCGCGACTTTTAGCGACGCGCCGCCGACCAGCGCCCCGTCAATTTCCTGCTCAGCCATGTACTGCGACATGTTGTCAGGCTTGACGCTGCCGCCATACAGTATTCGCACCTGCCGGGCAATGCTGTCCCCGTAGAGACCCGCCAGCGCGGCGCGGACACAATCGCCAATGACGTCGCGGGCAATCTCCGCGCTCGCATTGCGGCCAGTGCCTATCGCCCAGACCGGCTCATAGGCCAGGATGACACGACTCATGTCAGCGGCGTCCACGTCCCTGAGTGCCGCCCGGACCTGGCCGCCGACCACGTCAAAAGTCTGGCCCGCCTCGTATTGCTGCAGATTTTCGCCTACGGCCACGATGGGAGTCAGGTCGCAGGACAGGGCCGCCTTTAGCTTGAGGTTGACGCCCTCATCGGTCTCTCCCAGCAGCGCCCTGCACTCGGAATGGCCGATAATGGCATAAGACGCGATTCCCTTTAGCATTGCCGCGGAGACCTGGGAGGTGTATGCGCCCTGGGGCTCAAAATGCGCATCCTGGGCGCTGACCCCGACGCCGCTTCCCCGCAAGGCCTCGGCCACGGCCGTCAGGGCGAGAAAGGTGGGCGCCACGATCTTTTCCACGCTTTCGAACGCCGCAATGGACGGCAGCAATTCGCGTGCGAAGGCCGCCGATTCGGCGACCGACTTGTGCATCTTCCAGTTTCCGGCAATGACGGGAATGCGCATCTGGACTCCCTTTCTCGCGAAATCTGCAGGTCAATCCGGGGCATGCCGGTCGTCCAGCGCTTCGACTCCGGGCAAGACCCGGCCTTCCAGCATCTCCAGACTGGCGCCGCCGCCGGTTGAAATGTGCGTGACCGAGGCCGCCAGACCCGCTGCTTCGACGGCCGCCGCTGAATCGCCGCCGCCTGTGATGGTGGTGGCGCCGGACCTGGTGGCTGCGGCCAGGAGCGCCGCGACTTCATTGCTCCCCCTGGCGAAGGGCGGCAGTTCAAAAACGCCCATCGGCCCGTTCCAGACTATCGTGCGGGCGTCGCGCAACTCCGCCGCGAATCGCTGCAGGGTGGCGGGACCAATATCGTAGATCGCCAAGCCCGGGGGAACGCCTTCATTCAACCTGATG
>DAOUIB010000209.1:0-6258 GCA_034428275.1 Anaerolineae bacterium | reverse complement strand
TCACGCTCTCCAGTTCGCCATGGTGATGGGCGCCGGTTTTGGCGTCGGGCTGGATGTCCACCGTGCCGGCCCAGAGCTTGCTGGCGCCGGCCTTCGCGAAGTTGATGGCCGCGGCGCGCGTCATGCCCGGCGTCTGCGGCGTGTTGTCGTCCAGTTCGTCGCTGCGCACGATGCGCACGCCCTGTTCGCGCCAGTCTATGCTCATGGTCCGCTCCCTTTCGCCCGCTCGCCGGGGCTCAGTCCCGCGCCAGCAGACCCTTCGCCGCCGCCACGACCGCGTCGGCCGTGATGCCCAGATTCTCGTAGACTTCCTCGAAGGGCGCGCTGGCGCCGAAGCGCTCCAGGCTGATGGCTGCGCCGCCGCTCCCGATCCAGCGGTACCAGCTCTGGGCCACGCCAGCCTCCACGCTGACCCGCGCCGTCACGGCTGAAGGCAAAACCTCTTCGCGGTAGTCGGCGTCCTGCGCCGCGAAGAGTTCGTGGCAGGGCATGGACACCAGGCGCGCCGCCACGCCCCCGTCCGTCAGCGTGCGCCAGGCGTCGCGAGCGATATGCACTTCGCTGCCGGTGGCCAGCAGAATGACCTCGGGCGTCCCTTCGCAGTCCTGCAGCACATAGCCGCCGCGCCCGACGTCGGCGCGCAATTGCGCCGCGTCCTGGTCGATGACCGGCAGGTCCTGGCGCGTGAAGATCAATACGCAGGGGCCGGGCTGCTCCATGGCGACGGCCCAGGCGGCGACCGTTTCGTTGGCGTCGGCGGGGCGCAGCACACACAGGTTGGGGATGGCGCGCAGGGCCGCGAAGTGCTCGATCGGCTGGTGCGTGGGTCCGTCCTCGCCGAGGCCGATGCTGTCGTGGGTGAAGATGTAGAGCGCCGGCACGCCCATCAGGGCGCCGAGCCGCATGGCCGCGCGCATGTAGTCGCTGAAGGTGAGGAAGGTGGCGCTGTAGGGTTTGGTGATGCCGCCGTGCAGGGCGAGGCCGTTGACGATGGCGCCCATGGCGTGTTCGCGCACGCCGAAGCGCAGGTTGCGCGCCGTGGCCACGTCGGCGCCGCTGCTGGCCGCGCCGGTGATCAGCGTTTTGGTGCTGCCGGCGAGGTCGGCGTCGCCGCCGATCATGGTCGGCACGTGCTGCGCGATGGCGTTGAGTACCTCGCCGTTGGCGTTGCGCGTGGCCATCGCCCCGTCAGTGTAATGCGGCAGGTCGGCGCCCCAGCCCGGGGGCAACCCGCCGCGTTGCAACTGCTCCCACTCCGCCGCCGCCGCCGGATGCTCCGCCGCCCAGGCGCGGAAAAGCGACCGCCACTCGCTCTCCTGCTGCGCGCCGCGCGGAATCGCCTCGCGGAAGTGCTCCAGCGCTTCGCCGGGAATGTAGAAGTCTTCGTCGGGCCAGCCGAGCGCCTGCTTCGTCAGACTCACCTCGTCGGGGCCCAGCGGCGAGCCGTGGGCGTCGCTGCTGCCGGCCTTGTTGGGGCTGCCGTAGCCGATGGTGGTGTGCACGGAAATCAGGGTCGGCCGGTCGCTGACCTGCTGCGCCTCGGCCAGCGCGGCGCTGACCTGGGCGGGGTCGTTGCCGTCCTCGACGCCCAGCGTGTGCCAGCCGATGGCCTGGAAGCGGCCCGGCACGTCCTCGCGCCAGACCATGTCGGTGGGCCCGTCCAGCTGGATGTCGTTGCTGTCATAGAGGAAGGTCAGCTTGCCAAGGCCCCAGAGCCCGGCCAGGGCGCAGGCCTCCATGCAGACGCCTTCCTGCAGGTCGCCGTCGCTGACGAGGGCGAAGGTGCGGTGGTCGACGATGTCCTGGCCCGGCCGGTTGAAGTGACCGGCGAGGTAGGCCTCGGCCAGCGCCATGCCGACGGCGTTGGCCGCCCCCTGGCCGAGCGGCCCGGTGGTCGTCTCGACGCCGGCCGTGTCGCCGTATTCCGGGTGGCCGGGGGTGTGGCTGCCCCACTGGCGGAAGTTCCTGAGTTCCTCCAGCGGCAGGTCGTAGCCGGTCAGGTGCAGCAGGGCGTAGAGCAGCATCGAACCGTGCCCGGCGCTGAGCACGAAGCGGTCGCGGTTGGGCCAGTGCGGATTGCGCGGGTTGTGGCGCAGCACCTTCGTCCAGAGCGCCCAGGCCATCGGCGCGGCGCCCATCGGCAGGCCGGGATGGCCGCTGTTGGCCCGCTGCACCGCGTCCATCGCCAGCGTGCGGATGGTGTTGATCGCCAGGGTTTGCAGGTCGTCGCTCAAGGGGAGGCCCTCCCGCTGCGTCTTCTTCAACGGCGCCCATGATAGCGCAGAATGGCGCCCGCGGTTGAGGGTCGGCCAGCGTCGCGGCATACTCGCGTCAGGTTTGGCAACAGGGAGAGGACGGGGACATGGGCGATATTTCCGCCGACAAACTCTTGACCACCACGCGCAGCGTGCGCAAGCGTCTGGACCTGACGCGCCCGGTGCCGCCGGAGGTCATCGGGGAGTGCCTGCAGATCGCGATTCAGGCGCCTTCCGGCAGCAACATGCAGAAATGGCACTTCATGGTCGTGACGGACGCGGACAAGCGGGCGCGGATCGGCGCCTGGTACAGGGACTCCTTCCTGCAGTACGCCGACACGGGCGACGGCGACATCCAGGAACGGCGCCGCCACGTACGCCTGCTGGACAGCGCGCTGCACCTGGCGGAGCACATGTACGAGGTGCCGGCGCTGGTCATCCCCTGCTACGAGGGCCGCGTCGAGGACGCGGGTCAGATGGCGCAGGCGGCGCACTACGGCTCGATCCTGCCGGCGGTGTGGTCCTTCATGATGGCGCTGCGGGCGCGCGGCCTCGGCTCGGCGTGGACGACGCTGCACCTGCGTTACGCTGGCGAGGTGGCGGCGCTGCTGGGTATCCCGGCGGACGTGACGCAGGCGGCGCTCTTGCCCGTGGCGTATTACAGGGGCAGCGATTTTCGGCCGGCCCCCCGGCGCCCGGCGCGCGAGTTCACCTACTGGGACAGCTGGTCGGGCACGCGCTAGTCAGCCGGCGCCGGGGAATTCGTCCGAGTCCAGCCAGTCGATGGCCGTCAGGGCGGCGGCGCAGCCGTCACCGGCGGCCGTGATCGCCTGGCGGAAGATCTGGTCGTGGATCTCGCCGGCGGCGAAGACGCCCTCGATGTTGCTGCGGTAGCGCTGGTCGATGAGCACGTAGCCGGCCTCGTCGGTGGCCAGCTGGCCCTCGAAGACGTCGCTGTTGGGGTCGTAGCCGATGAAGATGAAGACGCCGTCGACCGGGCGCTCCTGCTGCTCGCCGGACTTCAGGTTGCGGGTCAGGATTTCGTGGACCGCGCCGCCCCCGTTGGCGCGGATTTCGTCGACGACCGTATCCCAGATGAAGTGAATCTTCTCGTGAGCCAGGGCGCGGGTCTGCAGGGCGACGCTGGCGCGCAGCTCGTCGCGGCGGTGAATGACGTCGACCCGGTTGGCGAAGCGCGTCAGAAAGAGCGCTTCCTGCAGGGCCGAGTCGCCGCCGCCGACCACGACGACGTCCTTGCCGCGGAAGAAGAAACCGTCGCAGGTGGCGCAGTAGCTGACGCCGTGGCCGACGTACTCGGCCTCGCCGGGGATGCCGAGGGCGCGCGGGTTGGCGCCGATGGTGACGATGACGGCGTCCGCCTCGTGGGTCTCGCCGCCCTGGGTCTCGATGCGGAAGGGCAGGCCCTCCGTCAACTGCGCCCGCGCAACCGAGTCGTAGACGAATTCGGTGCCGAAGCGCTCGGCCTGGGCGCGCATGGCTTCCACCAGCTCGGGGCCGGTGGTGCCATCCGGGAAACCGGGGTAATTCTCGACCTCGTGCGTGGTGGCGATCTGCCCGCCCAGCAGTGGCCCGGTGATGACCGTCGTCGGCAACTGGGCGCGCGCTGTGTAGAGCGCGGCGGTTAGCCCGGCGGGTCCGGAGCCGATCACGACGACGCGTTTCTTTCCTTCGTTCATGTTTTCCCTGTCCTCAAGGTTGAAAATGGGTCTCACCGGACTGTTCGGCCCGCAATACCGCCAGCAGGGCTTCGTATTCCTCCCGGCAGTCCGGGCAATGGGCGACGTGGGCGGCGGCCTCCGGCAGGATGTCGTGGATATCCGCCCCGTGCAGGGCCGCTTCGCCGAGGCTGGAGAAATGGCGCGCAGCCGCGCCACAGTCGATGCCGCCGTCGCGATGGACGTCCGCCAGGCAATCCAGCAGCCTGCGCATGCGCTCGTTGATCATTCCATGGTGCTCCACCCGTCCCGCCGCTGCGGGCCGCCTATGGTGTATTGACGTTGGAAAA
Source organism: Anaerolineae bacterium (assembly GCA_034428275.1). Lineage (GTDB taxonomy): Bacteria > Chloroflexota > Anaerolineae > Aggregatilineales > Phototrophicaceae > JAGWBD01. Next base: position 1,977 of record DAOUIB010000209.1, on the reverse strand, counting down.
CTCTCATATCTTACTTATCAATTTACTCATCTGTTTTTTATGTTCAGGACCCTTCGGCGAACAGTTCCAGCATGTAGGCGACGTCCAGGCCCTGGTCTTCCAGACTGGCGCGCAGCTTGCGTCGGGCGTCATGCAGCAATTTGTAGAGCGCGTTGCGGTTGCTGCCCATCCGCTGCGCCACGACCTCCAGCGGCACGTTCTGCAGCACGACGGCTTCCAGCGCCTGGCGCTGGCGCGGCGTCAGGGTTTCCTGCAGGGCCCGCAGGATTCGCTCCTGCACGTCCTGGCGTTCGGCCGACCCCTCGGGCGCGGGCGCAGGGTTGTCTCCTGCGCTGGCGGGATCGAGTTGGGGCAGCGACTCGCCGTCCAGGGTGAGGTCCTCAAGGCTAAAGTCGCGGTAGCGGGCGCGACGCAGGTCGCTGATGGCGACGCGCAGGGCGATGCGCGTCGCCCAGGTGGTGAAGCGGCTCTCGCCGCGGAAGCTGTCCAGCCTGCCCAGAATGCGCAGCAGGGCGTCCTGGGCGTAGTCCTCCGCCATGCGTTCCAGTTCCGCCACGGGGCGCTTGACCAGGTCGCTGCGGTCCCTTGTCAGGTACCAGAGCAGGCCGCGTCGCAGCCGCGCCTGCAGGTCCGCGATGGCCGCTTCCTGGTCCTCTGGCGCGCCGGTCAGCGACCGCAGCCATTCCTCGTTGCTGCGTCCTGTCGTGTCCGTCGCTGACCTGTCCAGAATCGCCATGCTGGCAGTATAGCATGGGCATTAAGGGCCTTTCCGTACCATCAATGCGAGGCATTTGACCCGCGGTCATTCCCTCATTATGATGAAGGCAGCAAGGTGGAGACCGACGTGAACAATCGCCCCCCGCAAGACAACAACAACAACGACAACTCACCCTTTTCGGGTCGCAACGCCCAGCGCCTGCTGATCGGCATGGGCGTGGTCGTGCTGGTCCTGTTCGTGCTGGCCATGGGCGGGCAGAGCAATTTCCAGAGCAGCAACCGCATCCCGCTCAACGAACTGGCCACGCAGATCCAGCGCGGCAACGTCGAGCGTCTCGTGGTCCGCGGCGGCCAGGACGTCTACGTCCAGTTCTTCAGCGGCATCACCGCCTACCACTACAAGGAACGCGAATCCGACCTCTTTGAAAACCTGCGCACCTTCGGCGTCGGCGATACGCAGTTGCAGTCCATCACCTACGTCGAGCAGCCTGGCGACAACACCGGCGGCCTGCTCTTCCAGTTGCTCATCGCCATCGTGCCGACGGTCATCATCATCTGGCTGCTGTGGCGCATGATGCGCTCGGTGCGCAGCGGCCAGGACCAGGCGATCAGCTTCGGTCGCAGCCGCGCGCGCGTCACGCGGGACGTGGAACGGCCCCAGGTGACCTTCGCCGACGTGGCCGGCGCCGAGGAATCCAAGGAAGAACTGGCCGAGATCGTCGAGTTCCTCAAGGAACCGGAGAAGTTCATCCGCCTTGGCGCGCGCATCCCCAAGGGCGTGCTGATGGTCGGCCCGCCCGGCACCGGCAAGACCCTGCTGGCGCGCGCCGTGGCCGGCGAGGCCGGCGTGCCCTTCTTCAGCATTTCCGGCTCTGAATTCGTCGAGATGTTTGTCGGCGTGGGCGCCAGCCGCGTGCGCGACCTGTTCGAACGCGCCAAGACCGAGGCGCCGGCGATCGTCTTCATCGACGAAATTGACGCCGTCGGGCGCCACCGCGGCGCCGGCCTCGGCGGCGGCCATGACGAGCGCGAACAGACCTTGAACCAGATCCTGGTCGAGATGGACGGCTTCGAGCAGGGCGAGAATGTCATCGTCCTGGCGGCGACCAACCGGGCCGACGTCCTGGATCCGGCCCTGCTGCGGCCGGGGCGGTTCGACCGGCAAGTGGTGGTGCCGTTGCCCGAGTGCATTTCAATGAGCGGTAGGACACCCAACAACGCCCGCTCATCATCTTCCGCTACCAAATATACGGCCCGGTG
>DAOUIB010000208.1:0-3369 GCA_034428275.1 Anaerolineae bacterium | reverse complement strand
CGCCCGACTGGGCGAGGTCGGCGCGCGGCTCTGCGCCATTGAGGGCTTCAGCGGCCACCAGGCCCAGTGCGAACTGCGCGCCGAACGCTACGGCGCGGGCGCTTCCGCGAAAGCCTGATGGCTTCCCTGCCGCTGCAGGGCCAGGTCGCGCTGGTTACCGGCGGCGCCGGCGGCATCGGCAGCGCCATCTGCCGCGCCCTGGCGGCGGCCGGGGCCACCCTGGTCATCACCTTCAACCGCGACCAGGCGCGGGCCGGCGCTCTCGCGGCGGACCTGCCGGGAGCGGGCCATCTGGTGGCGCAGGCCCGGGTAGAGGACAGCGTCGCGCTGGCAGCGCTTGCGCGGCGCATTGCCGAAGGCCCCGGTCGCCTGGACCTGCTGGTCAACAACGCGGGCATCACAAAACCTGTGCCGCACCACGATCTTGACGCCCTGGACGACGAACTCATCGACTCGATCTTCCGCATCAACGTGCGCGGCGCCATCGGGGCCGTGCGCGCCATGCGGCCCCTGCTGGCGGCGGGCGAGGGCGGACTGGTGGTCAACATCTCTTCGGTGGCGGGGCGCACGGGGCTGGGCAGCAACGTCGCCTACTGCGCCAGCAAGGCCGCGCTGGACAACGTGACGAAGAGTCTGGCGCGGGCCCTGGCGCCAAACATCCGCGTGGTCAGCGTGTCGCCCGGCTGGGTGGAGGGCGAATACGCGCTGCGCATGCCGCCGGCGCTGATCCAGGAGCAGCGCGACAAAACGCCGCTGGGGCGCATCGCCAGTCCTGAAGAAGTTGCCGACGCGGTACTGGCCGTCGCCACGCAACTGCGTTTCACGACCGGCGCGGTGATTCCGGTGGATGGCGGGCGGCCGCTGAACTAGAAGCATTGCCACTCCATTGTCCATACATTAGGATGCTGGCCCGGTGAGACGCACATTTCAGTTGGAGTCCGCATGACCGAGCCTAAGATTACCTGCCCCAAATGTGGCAACGAATTCCCGTTGGATGCTGCATTCCGTGAACATTTCGATCGCGAAATGCAGGAAGCAATTGCAAGTGAGAAAACCGAAGCCGATGCGCGCATGGTAGAAGCACTCAAGGAGCGCGATAAGACCCACGAACGAGATTTGCAGCGCGCTCGTGAAGAAGCTGAAGAACAGGCAGCCAGCCATTTTCGAGAGCAGTCACAGGCCCTGGAAGAGGCGCAATATCAGCTGAGTCGTGCCAAAAGGGAATCAGGGGAGCGCGAGGAGGATCATAAGCGAGACTTGAGGCGCGCTCGTGAGGAAGGAGAAGAGGAGGCGGGAAAGCGACATCGCCAGGTGTTACGAGAAAAGGACATTGAAGTACAAGGTGCCAAGGAAGAGATAAGACGTTTGGGAGATCAATTGGAAACACTTCAGCGTCGCACACGCCAGGGCTCTATGGAACTTCAGGGCGAGGCGCTGGAATCCTGGCTGAAGCAGCAATTGCAGGCTGCATTCCCCCAGGACAGCATTGAGGATGTGAAGAAGGGCCAGCGTGGCGCCGACCTCGTGCAGCAGGTTGTCAATGCGCGCGGGCAACGCTGTGGAGTGATCCTGTGGGAGACGAAAAACGCGCAGAACTGGAGTAAGGGCTGGCTTGACAAGATCCATGGAGACGCCGAGCGCGTTGGTGCTGACTTGAAAGTCATTGTGTCCGCGGCATTGCCCGATGGAATAAAGTCCTTTGGCTTTGAAGACGGCGTCTGGGTCAGCAACATTGAAAGCGCGCCAACTCTTGGATCCGTTCTTCGTCAACAATTGTTACAAATCTACAATTTGAAACGCGCCAACATTGGTCGCGAAGGGAAAATGGAAGCGGTCTATGGCTACCTGGTCAGCGAGCAGTTTCGGGATCGTGTACAACGCATCGTGTCCACCTGGGAGGCGCTAAAGGACCAGGTTGATTCAGAAGAACGCGCCATGCAGCGGCAGTGGAAAGAGCGGCGCAAGCAACTCAACATCATGATTGACGTGACTACGGACATGTACACCGACATTTCTGCCGTTATCGGTGCAGAACAGTTGCCGCAGGTGGAGGGCCTGTCTCTGAACGCACTGCCTGCAGGGGAAGAGGAACCAGAAGTTTTTTAGCTTCCCAGGCACCCACGCCACGCCGCGCCCGGCCGGCACGGCACTGCGGCCCCGGGGCTGTGCTAAACTGGCAGGAATGGACAAGGCCAGCGCGATGACCGGCACCATTGACCGTCAGACCTTCCAGCGGCTCACGCTGATATTCCTCATCGACCAGCTTCCCGATGGCGTCCGCAGCAGCTACCGCCTGCAGAAATTGCTCTATTACGCCACGCGCGACGTCGATCCCAAACCCTTCACCTTTCACTTCACCCGCCAGGGCCCCTACAGCCGCGACGTATCCGTCCAGTTGCTGCATATGCTCGAGGATGATCTCGTGCAGCGTCAGGTATCACACAACGGCGCCGTTGGAGAAAGTCGCTGGCTGGCATGGCCTGGCGAAACCTGGCGCGAATTCTGCGATGCCTACGCGGAAGGCCTGCCCGCCCACGCGTCAGCGATACGTGACAGTGTGGCGTGCCATGCCTGCCTGAAGCGCCGCGAACTCGACGACAGGCTGCGCCGTGACCCGCGTCTGCAGGGCATGCGTCGCGGACGTGTTCTGTTGCGTGGGCACAGCGGGAGTTTTGTGCCCGTCACGCTTGATGATGAACAGGCGGAAGACCTGGAGATCATGACCCGACCGGAGTTGCTCCGGTCCACGGCGGAGTTGAACCGGGCCGTCACTGAAACCGACTTTGATACCAGCAAGGTTCGCAGAATCAGCTCCCTGGATGACTACTTCATATGAAATCCTGCTGCACGGAACCTTCCGGGCGGATGTCAGGAAAACACTGAAACGATACACCACGCTTCGCAAGAGGCTTGTCGCCGAACTGGTGAAATTGCAGACCGGACCGCGTGGCTCACACGTCATGATGCGCGACGTTGACGATCCTGAATTGCAGGGGTTGTTCCGTCGAACCCGGGTCGGCAGGCATCGACTGATTTATCTTCTTGACGAACAGAAGCGACGAATCATCCCTGTGTTCCTGTCGAGCAAGCCACGCAGCGAGGACAGCTACCTGGGTTGGCAGGGCGCCTCCACGGAAATCGCCTTCGACTACCGGTCACACAATGTTGATGAATTCGAAATCTGGCAGGGCGACCTCTAAACCCCCGACAGCCAGGCCGCACAACGTCCGGCCGGCATGGCACTGCGGTCCCGGGGCTGTGCTACACTGGCGAGGGGTGAGGGAGCGAGTGAGATGAGCTCGATAATCGACCGCGAGACCTTTCAGCGCCTGACGCTGATTTACCTGATCGCGCAGTTCCCGGACGGCG
>DAOUIB010000207.1:0-2543 GCA_034428275.1 Anaerolineae bacterium | reverse complement strand
GGTGACAACACGCCCAACCGCCTGCACCAGGGCCTGGACGAAGCGTTATGGAGCGAAGGCAGCGGCGTCGCCGTGCTGCGCGATGCAAACGGCGAGGTGCAGGCCACCTTCAACCTGTCGGACGGCACCTGACGGCCAGGCAATCCGCAAGATGAATGACTGGGCCACGTTGGTCGAACAGCGCCTGCAAGACGCCCGGAGAGCGGGACACTTCGATGACCTGCCGGGTAAGGGCAAGCCCCTGCCGCCCCTGGAGGACGCCCGAACGCCGCCGGAGTTGCGTCTGGCGCACAGCCTGTTGCGCGCCCACGATCTGGCGCCGGAATGGATCACGTTGGGTGTGGACGTGGAACGTCGGCGCGCCCGTTTTCTGCGGGGCTCTCCGGACAGCGCCGGGGAAAGGGCGCGCCTCAACCGCGATATTCTGCGTTACAACCTGATGGCGCCCGCCGGCGTCCCGCGCAAGCCTCTGCTCACGCCCGACGCCTGAGGCCGGTCAGAAACGCGGACTCAGGCCTCTTCAGCTTTCTTCTCGGCAGCGGCTTCTTCATTGCTGGCGGCAGCTTCCCTGGCGCCCTGATCGAGGCCCTTGCGGAAATTGGCAACCGCACTGCCCAGTTCGCCGCCGATTCGCGAAACGCGGCCCACGCCAAAGAGCAGCAGCACGATCACGAGAAGAATGATAAGTTCGGTCGGTCCCAGATTCATGCGGGATAGTCCCCTGCTGATCAACCTGGCCCATTATACCCGTCGCCCGGCCTGGCCGCCATGTGTATTCCCGCCGCAATCGCCGCGCGTCCCCTTGCTTGACAAGCGCTTCCCGCCTGTTCTATGCTTTGGGCAGTGGCTGGCAGGGATCGCTGCCATGCACAGGGGGGAGCTAACCAGGTGAATTCAGCATGATTGCCAACCACGTCTGGATCGAGAAATCCGAACCGTCCGAAAACGACGCCTGTGACGTTATCGTCCGAATGGAAGATGGCAGCCACTACACGGCGTCGTTTGTGACTCTGGTCTGGTTGCGACGACAACTGGACCTGGGTTTCCATGGCGCCTGCGACCACCCCCATTGCAACCCCGTGCGCTATGCGGCCCTCGACACCCCCCACGTGCTCGTCGATGACCTGGAATGCGACACGCTGCTGGACGTCATCGAATGCATGATCGACCTTGGCACTTTTGAGGGAAGCTTCACCCGTGTCAGCGGGGATGAGGCCATCCACCCCGGCGGTGTGCGAACTCCCTGCGTCACCCACGAGATGGTCACCTTCGTGATCAGCGACGTGCTGAGCGTCACCGGCGTCACCTGATTCTCTCCTCCCCCCATCCACGTCCCTTGTGTCGACCTGTCCCGCGCCCGTTTTCTGGCCGCGCGCCACTAAAGGAAACCCATGTCAAACCCTGCAGACCAGCTCTATCGCATTCGCCATTCGGCGGCGCACATCATGGCCGAGGCCATGCTGGAGCGCTTTCCCCAGGCGAAAATCGCCATCGGGCCGCCCATCGAAGACGGCTTCTATTACGACTTCGACCTGCCGCGGCCCATCACCGACGAGGACCTGAAATGGGTCGAACGGCGCATGAAGAAAATCATTGGCGGCAACCACCCCTTCACCTGCCGCGAGATAAGCGCCGACGAGGCCCGCGAACTCTTTCAGGACCAACCCTACAAACTGGAACTGATCGACGACCTCGTCAACGGCCGCGTCGACGAAAATGGCGAGCACATCGCCGCGCCGGCGGAGACCCTCACCGTTTATACGCAAAACCGCTTCACCGACCTCTGTCGCGGCCCGCACGTCGAACGCAGCCGGGAGATCGACCCCAAAGCGATTCGAATAGCCTTTCGCCCGCCCGCCGGCGCTTACTGGCGCGGCGACGAAAAGCGGCCCCAACTGACCCGCATCTACGGCACGGCCTGGAACAATGCCGACGAATTGCAGGACTATCTTGAGCGCCTGGAAGAAGCGCGACGTCGCGATCATCGCCTGCTGGGAGAGCGCCTGGGCCTCTTTACCATCAGTCCGCTGGTCGGCAGGGGTCTGCCGCTGTGGAAGCCGAAGGGCACCATTTTGCGCGACACGCTGGAGCGCTGGCTGCGCGACGTCCAGGTCGACAACGGCTACGAACCGGTCATGACGCCGCATATCGGCCGTCTCGACCTCTACCGCACCTCCGGCCACTACCCCTACTATGCCGACAGCCAGTACGCGCCGCTCGAGGTCGATGACGACCAGTTTCTGTTGCGACCCATGAATTGCCCGCATCATTGCGCCATCTACCAGAGCGAAATGCGCTCCTGGCGCGACCTGCCGGTGCGCCTGGCGGAATTCGGCACTGTCTACCGCTACGAACAGTCCGGCGAACTGCACGGTCTGACCCGCGTGCGCGGCTTCACCGTCGATGACGCGCATCTCTTCGTCAGGCCCGACCAGCTGGTCGAGGAATTCCAGGGCGTGGTGCGCCTCATTCAACAGGTCTTCGGCACGCTGGGCATGACGGACTTCTCGGCCCGCGTCGGCATTCGCGACCCGCAGAGCGAC
>DAOUIB010000206.1:0-1792 GCA_034428275.1 Anaerolineae bacterium | reverse complement strand
CCGCGCTCAGCGGCCAGGTCGCCACCATGGTGCAGGACCGCGTCGACGCCAGCACGGGCGAGACCTGGCGGGCGACGGCCGACGACCAGTACAGCGTCCTGCTGGAAATGCAAAACGGCGCGCTGGTGTCGGTGTTTATGAGCGGCGCCGCCCGTCACAGCGGCGGCAGCAGCCTGCAGATCTTCGGCAGCGAAGGCACGATTGTGCTCGGCGACGCCGACGAACGCCTGCTGCTGGCCCGCGCCGGCGAAGACTTCGAAGACCTCAGCGTGGACGACCCCAACGCCCGCTTGCCGCAGGTCAACAGCGGTATCTGGAACGTGTCCTTCGTCGCCCTGATGCAGGAACTCTGCGCCGCCATCCGCGAGGGACGTCCGCTGCAGGCCGGCGCCACCTTCGAGGACGGCCTGCAGTGTCAGCTGGCGCTCGACGCGTTGAGGCAATCTTCGCAGGAGCGTCGCTGGGTCCAGCTGGACTGATTCGGCCAGAGCTCCGCGAGTCAGGCGAAGATCACGTACTGCTGCAGGAAACGCAGAACGCTGTTGTAGAAAGCCTCGACCGTGTCGGGTCGGCGCCAACCGTGTCCCTCGCCCTCGTAAACATGGTATTCGTGGGGCACGTTGCGCGCCTTGAGCGAGGCCACGATGGCGTCGGACTGGTTGCGCGGCACCACCTGGTCGACGTCGCCCTGAAAGATGGCGATCGGATCGACGATGTTGTCCGCCTGGATTTCCGGCGATCGCTGGCGATAAATTTCTGCGGCGGCCGGCAGGGGGCCCAGCAGCATGTCCAGGTAGCGCGCTTCAAACTTGTGGGTCTCCATCGCCAGGCTGAACTGGTTGGCCACGCCATAGAGGCAGACGCCGGCGCGAAAATAGCCCGGGTGGTCCACCAGCGCCTGGTACACAGTGAAGCCGCCGGCGCTGCCGCCCATGATGACCAGCCTTTCCCGATCGGCCAGGCCGCGCCGGACCAGGTGCTCCGCCCCGCTGAGGGCATCCTCCACGTCGCACACGCCCCAGTTGCCGTAGAGCCGCTGCATGTAGGCGCGCCCGTAGCCCGTGCTGCCGCGGTAATTCACGTCCAGCACGGCGATGCCGCGCGTGGCGAAGAACTGGGCGCGACCGTCATAGTCGGCCCTGCTCTGGGACGTGGGGCCGCCGTGCACCATCACGATCAGCGGCGGTTGACCCTCACCGCAATAACGCTCGCTGTGCGGGGCGTAGTAGAGGCCGTGTACCCTTTCGCCATTCTCGCCCTGCCAGGTCAGGGCTTCCACGGCGGCCAGCTGGTCGCCGGTCGCGTTCTCGGTCGTGGAACGACGTCGAACGCGGGCGTTGCCTTCCGCATCCAGGCTGACCAGCCGGGACGGAATGCGCGCCGAACTGGCCAGCGTGGCCACCTGACCCTGCGGCGAGACGGCCGGCTGCCCCAGGCTGCTGTAGTCCTGCAGTTGGCCGAAACGCGACTCGCTGCCCGTGGCCAGGTCATGGCGCCACAGGCTGACAAAGCCCCGTTCATTGCGCAGAAAGTAAAGCCCGTCGCCGTCCGCCGACCAGGCGAAGGCCCGCATCCCCTGCGCCCAGGCGGGCATGCCGTGTTCGGCGTCCGTACTGGTAAGCGGACCTTGCGCCCCGTCTTCCAGATCATGCAGCCAAAGCTGCCCGATGCCGCTGACGTCGCTGACGAAGGCCAGATGGCGCCCGTCCGGCGAAAACTCCGGCTGGAAAACGGCCGTGTTCTCATCGCCGGCCAGAACAACCTCGTCCACGACCTGCGGCAGTGTCGTCCC
>DAOUIB010000205.1:0-3144 GCA_034428275.1 Anaerolineae bacterium | reverse complement strand
CTGTGCGCATCTGGCAGGTGGCGGAGGCCCGACGCCACGTCATCCCCCTGGGCGACGAGCCGTTGAGCGGCCTCGACTGGTCGCCGGACGGAGTCCATCTGGCGGGCGCGCGCTGGACGCTGTTGCGACATCCGCACGAAGACCGCGGGCCTGTGGCGGGCATGCCGCAGCCGCACATCAAGGTCGTGCGGCGCCTGCGTTACAAGCGCGATGGCATCGGCTGGGTGCACGATCGTTATTCCCAGATTTTCGTGCTGGATAGCGTCACCGGCGACCTCGACCAGGTGACGCACAGCGAAAGCGACTACGAAACGCCGAAGTGGAGCGGCGACGGCACGCGCCTGGCCTTCGTCGGCACGGCGCGCGAACAGAACATCCCCGAGGGCCAGGGACACATCTACCTTTGTGACTGGCCGGGCGGGGAGGGGCCGAGCCCGCTCCTGCCGGACTGGCAGGGCACGGCCGTCAGCCCCGTCTGGGGCGCGGACGATCGCTACGTCGCCTTCGCCGGTCACAACCATCCGCCGCCGACCAATCGCCGCAACTTCTGGCAGCCGCACCTCGCCGACGTGGCCGCCGGCACGGCCGTCAAGCTGGACGAGGACATCGACGAGGAGGTCGGCAACTATGGCGTCGCCGACCAGCGCGTCAGCCTGACCAACGTGACGGTCAAGTGGGCGCAGGGCGACAGGTGGATCTACTTCCTGCTGACAGAACGCGGCGCGGCCAACCTCTGGCGCATCGACGCCCAGGGCGTTTCCGAACGGCTGCTGCGCGGCGAGTGCACGCATTTCGAATACAGTCCCGCCTGTGGCGACCTGGCGGCCTATGGCATGGCGGATCCCTCCAGCCCGGGCGACCTGTATATCTGGCGCAACGGCGACAGCGAACGTCTGACCGACCTCAACCCCTGGCTGCGCGACGTCAGTCTGTCGCCGCCGGAGGGTTACGAGTTCGAGGGCGTGGACGGCGTGCCGGTGCACGCCTGGCTCATTCGCCCGCTGGATTACGATCCGGAGGGCAGTTACCCGCTCATTCTCTACCTGCACTGCTCCATGTTCTGCTGGGATTTCAACCACGAGTTCCAGGTCTACGCCAACTCGGGCTTCGCCGTGGCCTACTTCAACCAGCGCGGCACCACCGCCGGTTACGGTCAGGCCTGGACGAAGGCCACCGAGGGCGACCAGGGCGGCGCGGACTACGAGGAAATCATGCTGGGCGTCGACGACCTGCTGCGCAAGCATCCCTGGATCGACGGGGAGCGCATGGGCGCCACCGGCGGCAGTTGCGGCGGTTACCTGACCAACTGGATCGCCGGACACTCGGAGCGTTTCGCGGCGACCGTGGCCCAGCGCTCTATCGTCAACAACATCAGCATGTTCGGCACCTCGGACATCGGCCCGGAGTGCAGCAGCGGCGAGACCGGCGCGGAGCCCTGGGAGGACCTGATGGAGGTCTGGCGCCAGTCGCCCGTGGCCTACGCGAAGGACTTCAACGCGCCCATGCTGATCATTCACAGCGACGCCGACCACCGCACCGACCTGGAGCAGGCCGAGCAGCTCTTCGCCGCCCTGCGCTGGTACGGCAAGACGGTGGAGATGGTCATCTTTGAAGGCGAGGACCACGGCCTCTCGCGCGGCGGCCGGCCGGGCAACCGCATCGAACGCATCCATCGCATTCAGGACTGGTTCCTGAAGTACCTGTAGCCGCAGGCCAGGCAGGGGGAGGTTGTCATCGCAGACGGGTCAGAACGACGGCGCGGTCTCATCCCCGAAGACCTGTTGAAATTCCGCTGGCTGGAGGAGATTGCCCTCGCGCCGGATGGCAGCCGCGTCGCCTACAGCGTGCGCGCGCCGGACGCGGAGACCAACGGCTACCGCATTCACCTCTACCTGCGTGACCTCGAGAGTAGCGCCGCGCAACGTTTGACGGCCGGCGCCAGTCGCGCCTCTTCGCTGGCCTGGAGCCGTGACTCTGCGCAACTCGCCTGGAATCAGCAGGACGCCGACGGCAACGCCCTGCGCATCCTGCGTCTCGCCGATGCCAGGGAGCGGGACATCCCGCTGGGCGAGGAGCCGGTCAGCGGGCTGGACTGGGCCCCTGACGGGATTCATCTGGCGGCGGCGCGCTGGACCCCGATGCGACACCCGCTGGAACGTCGCGGCCCGCAACCGGGCGTGCCCGCGCCGACCATCAAGGTGGTCCGGCGCCTGCGTTACAAGCGCGACGGCCTCGGCTGGGTGCACGATCGTTACCAGCAGATCGTCGTGATCAACGCGGTCACGGGCGAGGAGCAGCGGGTCACGCACAGCGAGTGCGATTTCTCGGAACCGGCCTGGAGCCTGGACGGCACGCGCCTGGCCTTCGTCGGCACCGCGCGCGAGCAGGACATCCCGGCGGGTCAGGGCCAGATCTACCTCTGCGACTGGCCGCCCGGCCCGGCGCCGCGCCCCCTGTTGCCGGACTGGCAGGGCTCGGCCATCAGCCCGGCCTGGGGCAACGATGATCGCCAAATTGCCTTCGCCGGCCACAACCATGCGCCGCCGGTGAACCGTCGCAATCACTGGCACATTTGCGTCGCGGACGTGGAAGCGGGAACGGCCAGCGAACTGGACGAGACGCTCGACGCCGAGGTCGGCAACTACGGCGTCTCCGACCAGCGACCGGGCCTCTCCAACGTCACGGTCAAGTGGGCGCCCGGCGATCGCTGGTTCCATTTTCAGCTGACCGAACGCGGCGCGGCCAACCTCTGGCGCGGCGACGCGGAGGGCCGCAGCGAGCGTCTGATTCGTGGCGAGAGCACGGTCTTTCAGTACAGCCCGGCCCCCGGCGGCCTCGTCGCCTGCGGAGTGGCCAGTCCGGCCAGCCCGGGCGAACTGGTCCTCTGGCGCGCCGGCCACTGTGAGAAGCTCACGGACCTCAACCCCTGGCTGCGCGACCTGCAGTTGTCGCCGCCGGAGAGCTACGAATACGAGGGCCTGGACGGCGTACCCGTTCATTCCTGGTTGATGCGGCCCCTGAATTTCGACCCGCAGCGGCGCTATCCCCTGGTGCTCTACGTGCACTGCTCGATGTTCTGCTGGGACTTCAACCACGAGCACCAGATCTACGCCAACTCGGGCTTCGCCGTGGCCTATTTCAACC
>DAOUIB010000204.1:0-8881 GCA_034428275.1 Anaerolineae bacterium | reverse complement strand
GGAACAAACCGGGTACCTGCCTGGCCTTGCGACTTTGGATATGCCCCACCATGTGCCATACGATCGGCTCTGCAAGGCCCTGCCGCACCTGAGGGATCTTCGTCACAGCTTCCTCTACGCGATTCTCGCCAAAGTGTCGCAAACCTGCCGTTGCTGCTGTGCAAATGGCCTCCGCTGACTGTTGCTTGCACACCGCCAGCAAGGTGACGCCGGAGGGATCACGTCCAGTCCGTTTGCAGGCCGCATCGATCTGCTCCCTGACGGCCTCGATATTGGCGGCGATGGTCACAGGGTCATCACCGCGCAAAAGCGTCCGGTGCGTCCACCTTCCGCCCGATGCGAATAGAACTCGTCCAGATGACAGGCCGTACAAAGCCCGGCAAGTTCGATGTGCCGTACGCCTGCCCTTTCCAGCAGCAGACGATTGCAGGACCACAGGTCCAGCCAGGCGCTGCCATCGACCGGGTCCCGCTTGACCAAACCCTCCAGGGTGCCGCAACAACACGCAACGGCCTCGACCACTTCCTCGCCCACCTGATAACAGCCTGGCCCGATGGAAGGGCCGATGCCCGCCTCGATGTCTCCCGGCTGGCAGCCCCAGGCGTCCGCCATGAGGCTCACCATGCGACCGGCGATGTCCTGTACGGTCCCGCGCCAGCCTGCATGCGCCATGCCGATGACCCGACGCCCGGGATCGTAAAACAACAGGGGCACGCAGTCCGCGAATCGCATGACCAATGGCGTGTCAGGTTCGGCGGTCAACATGCCATCCGCTTTCGCCAGCCAGCGCCGGTTGCGCACCGGGCCCTGCGCCAGCACAATGTCCGCGCTGTGGACCTGCCAGACCGTGCAGGCGCGCCTTTCATTGACGGCCAGCGCGTCGTAAAGCCGTTCATGATTGTGGCGGACGTTACCTGGCTCATCACCGATGTTTCCGCCCGTGTTCAGGGACTCCCAGGGGGGAGGGCTGCACCCACCCCTGCGAGTGAAGACACCGTGACGCAATCGTGGCCAGACATCAAAGCGATACCACGCCAGCCCTGCGCCTTCCACCCTGTCCATTGGCCAAAGGCCCTTCCACAGTCAGTTGCCAGCCATGGCAACAGAGGACTATACTGCCCATTATGAACCAGCCACGCGGGATTTACGACTCGAAGCGGGCCGGTCTTCCGCGTCCTGTCCGGCGCGAGCGTACCAGGCTCCTCGGGCGGCAGCTGCGTCAATTGCTGGACGCGGGTCTCGAGCTGCTTTTTCCGTCACGCTGCGCCGGCTGCCAACGTGTCGACACCGTCTGGTGTCCGGAATGTCAGGACCTGCTGGATGCCCTTCCCTTCCCGGCCCGCCAGGACCGCGTGCACAGACCCTTTGCGGCGCTTGCCAGCAGCGGCGATCACGGGGGCCTGTTAAGACGGGCCTTGCTCGCTCTCAAGTACGAGAATGCAGAGCAACTTGCCGGGCCGCTGGGCACCCGCCTTGCGGCACTGGTTGCGGGTTTGCAGTGGCAGGCCGACTTCCTGGTGCCTGTGCCGCTCCACCCTTCCCGCGAAAGGGAACGTGGCTACAATCAGGCCCGGCTGATGAGTCAGGTCCTGGCTCAGGAACTTTGCATCCCCCTGGCCGATGACGCCCTGTACCGGACGGGAAACACGCGGGCCCAGGTAGGACTGACTCGTCGGCAACGTCTGGAAAACGTCAGCAACGCCTTTGTGGTCAACGCAAAACGCGTACAGGGTCGCGACCTGCTGCTGGTCGATGACGTCTATACGACCGGCGCCACCCTGGGCGAATGCGCCCGTGCGCTGCTGGAGTCGGGCGCCGGATCGGTCTTTGGCCTGACACTCACGAAAGCAGTTTCACCGGCAAATCATGGCGGAGGAACCCCGGAATGGACGTAAGGATCGAAGGTAGCAACGTCCGGATCAGTGACGATCTGGAACAGTACACGCTCAGGAAGCTGGACCGGCTGGACCGCTACCTGCCGCGCATTCGAATCGTTGAGGTGGACCTGTCCCACGAACACACGCGGCGGGGCAGCGATCGGGTAAGCGCCCAGATCACGCTGCGACACGAACGGGGCGCAATCCTGCGTGCCGAGGAAAAGGCGGAGGGCGAGGTTCGTATCGCCATCGATGGCGCCGTCGACAAGCTTTATCGTCAGATCCAGCGCTTCAAGGGCAAACGCTTTCGTCGCGGGCGGGATCGCTACGTCGCCAGTGTCGAGGAACTGTCGCTCGCGGAGGACATTCCGGACGTCGGTGATTTCCAGTTTGATTTTGCCGATGCCGGGGAAGAACAGGCTGGATTGCCCATCGCCCGACGCAAGGACGTCGAACTCAATCCGATGTCCGAACTCGAGGCCATCGAGCAAATGGAATTGCTGGACCACGACTTCTTCATGTTTTACAACGCGGACACACAAATCATCAACGTGCTCTACCGGCGCCGCAAGGGAGACTACGGCCTGCTGGTGCCTTCGACGCCCTGACCGGCGAGGCCGCGCAGTCGACGAATGGTCTGGAATTCATACCAGGCCATCAACAGACACAGTCGCAATCCGTGCCAGCCCTCGCGGTATCCCTGCAGTGTGACGAATCGCCAGCGAAAGTGGTGCAGGGGTTGCAGTAACAATTCGCGCAGCGACGCCCGTTGACCCCGGGCATGACGCATCCCCGCAGCCCGTTCGCTGTAATCCCTTTGTTTGCGTCTGAACTGCCGCAGCGAATCGTAGTTGTAATGCAACAGGGGTTGCTTCAGTGTGCCGGGTTCTTCTTCCAGTTGCACCAATTCATGTACGGGTCTTTGCGGGTCATAACGGGCGCGACCGGTCTTGAGCAGACGCGTCTGATAGTCGGGATACCAGCCGGCATGCAGGGTCAGACGACCGAAAATGACGTTGTGGCGCGGAATGCGCCAGGCAGCCCCAACCGGCCGGGCAGACAGCAGGGCCTGGATTTCGGCGGCGAGTTCCGGCAGCACGCGTTCGTCGGCATCGACAAAGAGCACGTTGTCCGTTTCGTCACGGAGCAAATCGAGCGCGTAATTGCGTTGATCGGCATAATCCCGGAAGCGACGCTGTTCGACGCGGGCGCCGGCATCCCTGGCGTATCCGGGCGTCCCGTCTGTGCTGAAAGAATCCAGCACCAGCACCTGGTCGGCGAAACCCAGACAATCGAGACACTCCCGAATGTGGCGCGCCTCGTTGAACGTGAGGACAACCGCCACAAGGCCCATGCGCTGCTTCACCGCGTTTCTCCGCCGGACCCAAACTCCCGGATCAGGGTCCGGTAGACTTCTGCCATTTCAGAAGCGGGTTCCTGGTTTCGCAGGCGCCGCTGCAGACCGAGGACGGCCAGCCTGCGGGCCGCGCGCTCACGCCAGGCAGGGTAGTGCTTGCGATACAGCCGCGCACGACTGCGCCAGAGCTTGAGGACGCTTTCCGGGCGCGCCTGGGCGCTGCTGCGTCCTTCCAGGTGCGTGACCAGGGCCGCAGGCACGCACAGGGCCTGCCAGCCAGCCTTGCGAATGCGCCAGGCCCAGTCGATCTCCTCGCAGTAGAGCGCGAATTCCTCGTCAAACAGGCCCGTCGTCTCGATGACTTCACGCCTTAGCATCATGGTGGCGCCCAGGGGGAAATCGATCCGAAAGGGCTTGCCGGCGGCGTAGCGAGCGCGAGGATAACGTCCGTTGAATCGCCCTTCGATCAGGCGACCTGGCAGGGGGAAAAACTCGGCCCACAGCTGGCGCAGGCCCGGAAACATGAAGGCCGAGTGCTGGAAACTGCCGTCCTCATAGCAGAGCTGCGCCCCCACCAGGCCGACGCCCGGCGTGGCGACCAGGGCCTCGTAAAGCGTGCTGGTCGCGCCTGCAGAGCTTTGCGTATCCGGATTGAGCAAATACACGGCGCGCGGCAACTCATCGCCCTTCAGACGACCGAAGCCCATGGCGCGCAGGGCGAGGTTGTTGCCGGCGGCGAAACCCAGGTTTTCCACGCTGGCCAGCAATTGCACCTGTGGGAAACGGCGCGCGATGGCTTCCACGGTCCCGTCATGCGAGGCATTGTCCACAACCCAGACCTGACCGTTGGCGGGCCCATGGCTTTCAAGGTCGGCGAAAAGGGCATCCAGCGCGTCCAGCGCCAGATCCCGAACGTTCCAGGTGACCAGCACCACGGCCAGGTCCGGCACAGATCGCTGGCCCGGGGGTTGGGCGTCCTTCACTCCACCAGCTCAATCTCTCGGCTGCCGACGTTGCGATTGCGGATGCTAACCTCGACGTCCTCGTGAATGAGGCCCGCCCAGCAATTCTGCGGGTTGCGGTCCTCAATGTGATTGAAGCGTATGCCACCCCAGACGACGACCTGGTCCCCTGGCGGCAGAAAGCTGTAGGTATTGCCGCTGTCCGCGTCGAATTCCTCGTAAAGATCGCTGTCCGTCCCCAAAGCCCAGCGCCATGGATAATCGGTCTCGGCCGTAGTGCAGTCGATGCCCACGCGCCACGCTCCGGATTCATCGAAGGCGTTCAGGGTTGCCGCACGCTGGTCCTGCTGATATACCGTGCCTGGCGGCGGCCCGGTCGTCCGCAAGGGTACTTCACTGTAGTTTTCGACCGTAAGCCGGAAAACGAGCATCTCTTCCCGGATTTGCAGGGTCAGCGCGGTCAGGCGGTTGTCCTGCACATTGTCGGGCAACTCAAGCAGATCGCCGGGCCGGGCGACGCTGGTCATATAGCGATGGTCCCAGGGTTGCACCGCGAAGGCCACGTCCACGCCAATCGTCTGTGGCACGATCTCCGCCTGCGGATTGCCGCCATTTCGTATGGTCAACTGCGCCCGCCGCTCAACGACCTGCCCTTCGTCATCCACGGCGCGCGCCACAACCTCGTAGCTGCCGTCTGGCGGCGGGTCTGCGCCGAGGTCGACGCCACCCTCATAATCGAAAATGTGGCGGCCGGCCTCGCCTGGCTTGCGGCCTTCCTTACGTGGCGCCACGTAGATCCTTTGCCCGTCATTGCCCAGCAACCAGACCTTCAGTTGCGCGCCCTTCTCCAGGAAGACATTGATTTCCGTGCGATCGCTGATGCCATCCTGATTCGGAGTGAAGACGTCGGGCCACACGCTGAAAGTGCTGATGACCGGCAGCGGCGAGTCTGCGTCCTCAATGGTCAGGTTGCCGCTCCGCTCGTCAATTGCGTCGCCGTCGTTCTCTGCCGCCAGCAATCGCCAGGTATAGTCACCATCTGGCAAAAGCCGGCGCAGCACGTCCAATGTCAGCGCTTCGTCAGGCCGCACCCAGCCATCCACGACGCCGCCGAATGCGACCGAGTAGTCCCCGCGCGGGCGGGGTTCGTCCTTTCGAAAGAAGTAAAGGGAACCGTCTTCGCCCTCAAATTGCAGTGAAACCCTGGCGTTGCGGGACAGGCTGTATTCAAAGAGAGCGACGTCGTCCCTGCCGTCTGCATTGGGACTGATGCGGCTCGCCGAAAAGGCTGCCGCGCCAATGAGTGGCAGGTCGGGCCTGACCAGCGCCTGACCGACCAGCAACACGGCAACGGCGCCGGCCAGTACGCCCGTCAGCAACACAACCCGCATGCTTGCGCCTTCCCCGAATGCGATGGCAGGAGTCTGGCCTGGACGGCGTCACTGTGTCAAGTCGCACAGAGACGTCCGGACCTCGATTCATCGCGTGTTTTCGGGTCAGCCGCTGCGCTTTACCGGTCAGAATGGCCAGGGTAGAATGTTTTCACCATTGCCCGGGGGAGGTCGACGCGCTTCATGCCTGGTGAAACGGGTGATTTCTACAGTGTTCGCGACGCCCAACCGGACAGCGCAGGACTGATCACCTGCCCGGTGCTGCCTGTCTCGGGTGGCGCCGTCTTCCCCGAAATCGTCACCACCCTCTATCTCGACACTCGCCAGGCGTTGCTGGCGGCAGAGTCCTCCAGAAGCAAACTGGGGACTGTCATAGGCCTCGTGCGGCGAGACGCCGGCGACGGCGAACCTGAGCCGGACGACCTCTATCCCACAGGCACAGAACTGGCGCCCGGGCGCGTGTTGCGCATGGCCGACGAGACCCGCAGCATCTTCGCCCAGGGTCGACGGCGGGTGGAGGTGGTCGAGTTTCTGCAAGGCGAAACCTGCTTCTCTGCCAGAGCTCGCCTGATCGTTGACAGCCACCCTTCTGACGACGCCGGGCCTGTAATGATGAAGGCCGTCGTCAACATGTTCCGCAAACTGGTAGAACTCAACAGCAACATCCCGGAAGACATGTTGCTCTACGCCCTGAACACCGACGACCCCGGTTGGCTGGCGGACCTGGTCGCCTCGTCCCTGTCCCTGTCCGCGGCTGTCAGCCAGGAGGTGCTGGAAACTTTCGATGCGCAGAGCCGTCTGGCCAGGGTGACGGAACTGCTGCAGCAGGAACTGGGTGCACTGGAAATCGAGGAAGACCTGAACAGTCGCGTTCACGACGAACTTGAGCGCGGTCAACGTGAGATCTGGCTACGCGAGCAGTTGCGCGTGATTCAGGGCGAACTGGGAGAGGGCGACGTCTTCCAGCAGGAACAGGCCGATCTGCGCAGTCAGATCGATGAAGCGCAGTTGCCGCCGGAACCGCAGGAAAGGGTACTGAAGGAGCTTGCCCGCCTGGGAAGCATGCCACCTGCCACACCGGAGGCCGGAATCCTGCGCACGTGGATAGACTGGATCATCTCCCTCCCCTGGAGCCAGGCAAGTGAGGACAAGCTCGACGTCGGCAATGCCCGCCAGGTGCTGGATGCCGGACACTACGGTCTGCCGCGGGTCAAAGACCGAATCCTAGAAGCCATTGCCGTGCGCAAGCTGGCGGGCAAAAGCATGGAGAGCCCGGTCCTTTGTTTCGTGGGGCCACCGGGAGTCGGCAAGACTTCTCTGGGAGAAAGCATCGCCCGGGCGCTGGGACGCAAGTTTGTGCGTGTCAGTCTTGGCGGCGTCCGGGACGAGGCCGAGATTCGCGGTCATCGCCGCACCTATATCGGGGCCTTGCCCGGCCGCATCCTGCAGACCATGAAACGCGCCGGCACTGTCAACCCGGTCTTTATGCTGGACGAAATCGACAAACTGGGCATGGACTTTCGCGGCGACCCCGCTGACTCCCTGCTGGAAGTGCTGGACCCGGAGCAGAACAGCAAGTTTTCAGACCACTATCTGGAGGTGCCCTACGACCTTTCCCAGGTGCTGTTCATCACAACCGCCAACGAACTGGATACGCTGCCGCCCGCCCTGCTGGACCGCATGGAGGTCATTGAGTTTCCGGGTTACCTTGAAGAAGAAAAGATCGACATTGCGCGACAGTTTCTCATCCCCAGGCAGTTCGCCCGGCACGGCCTCGAGGGACGTGGCCTTCGCCTGGAGCAATCGGCCCTGCAGACGATCATACGCGACTACACCTGGGAAGCCGGCGTCCGCAATCTGAACCGCGAGATCGCCAACATCAACCGCAAACTGGCGCGACTGGTCGCCGAGGACCGGCCGCATCCGGCCCGCATCAATGCGGGCATGGTCTCCCGCTGGCTGGGGCCGCCCCATTTTCTGGGCACGCGGGCCCTCGACAGCCCCTCCCTGGGCATGGCAACCGGCCTGGTCTGGACCCTTGGCGGTGGCGACATCGCGATCTTTGAAGTTTCCCTGTTGCCCGGCAAGGGCAGCCTGACCATGACCGGCAACCTTGGCGACGTCATGCAGGAATCGGCCCAGACCGCGCTCAGTCACGTGCGCTCGCTTTCAGGCATGTTTGTTTTCCCGGCAGAAGAACTGGAACAGACTGACATCCACGTGCACGTGCCCGAGGGCGCCGTCCCCAAGGAAGGCCCTTCCGCCGGCATCACGCTGGCGACCGCGCTGGTTTCCGCCATGAGCGAGCGCCCCGTGCGGCCGGAATTCGGCATGACGGGCGAAATCACGCTGCGGGGCAAGGTGCTGCCGGTCGGCGGTGTGCGCGAGAAACTGATGGCTGCGCGCCGCGCAGGGCTGTCCGACGTGATACTGCCGACCAGCAATCGCAAGGACCTCGTCGACGTACCCAAACGATTGCGACGCAGTCTTCGCATTCACCTGGTCGATTCGATGAAGCAGGTTATCGACCTGGTGTTGCTGCCTCCCGCCAACGGCCACGTAGCGCGCGACAGCGCGGACAAGGCGCAGACGCAATTGCCGACACCGCTTGCGCAGGGAGAGGCCGGGTGACATCGCGGCAGCTGGACCTGCTGACACTGGGCGAGAGCATGTGGCGTCTTGCCCCGGCAGGCGCTGAACGGCTGGTCACTGCGCGCAACCTGGAAATACAGGTTGGCGGCGCCGAGAGCAACGTCGCCATCGCCCTGGCGCGCCTTGGCAAGCGCGTCGCCTGGTGGTCGAAGTTGCCTCAAAACGCCCTCGCAGAGAACCTGCTCAGTGTGTTACGCGCCCATGGCGTTGATGTCTCCGGTGTGGTGCTCGATCCGGATGAGGATTCCCGTCTGGGGACCTACTTCATCGAATTCGGCAGTTCACCCCGCCCAACCCGCGTCATCTACGACCGCGCCCGGTCGGCCGCCAGCAAAATGCAGCCCGAAGATTTCGACTGGACTGCACTGCAACACACGCGCCACCTGCACTTGAGCGGCATCACGCCCGCGTTGAGCGCTTCCTGCCGTGCAACCGTGCTGCGGGCCGCTGAAGAGGCGCGCGCCGCCGGCACGCACGTCACCCTCGACCTCAACTATCGCGAAAAACTGTGGTCCTGGGAAGTGTGTCGACCCGTCTTCGATGACCTGGCGAAAGAATGTGATCTGGTGATCGGGGCCGCGCGAGATGCCCGCAAGCTCCTCGAGGTGCAGGAAGAGGCCGCATCCCTGGCCCGCCGCCTTT
>DAOUIB010000203.1:0-8165 GCA_034428275.1 Anaerolineae bacterium | reverse complement strand
GTATGCATGAATTTAATCATCCATGAGATGCTAATAAATACAAGGCAAGGCAACGCAACACAACTTGCCCAAAGCTTCAAATGAAAAATTAGGTGCATCATTTGGTACTCGAATCCACTTTCCAGGCGATGCTCTTACCATCATGCAATGAATTTTTATTGCCCATCGCGTTTCCCAGGGCAGCGGCATCATGCTGCAGACCGACGGCGAAATACGGGAGATGGCGCAACTCGGCCGTGAGGCGGGCATTGAGGTCAGTCTCTTCGTCGGGCCGCGCGCCGCCTGGGACACCGGCGCGCAGGTGGTGGCCAGCGCGGGCAAGAACCTCGGCGCGCGTCTGCGCGGCATGGAGCAGGTGGTCTACGCGGTCGAGGACATTCGACGGGCCTGCGCCCTGGGCATGCGCTCGGTGCTGGTGGCGGACGAAGGCCTGCTGTGGCTGGTGAACGAGATGAAGCGCGCCGGTGAATTGCCGGCGGAGCTGGTGCTCAAGATTTCGGTGCAGATGGGCCCGGCCAATCCCCTGTCGGTGCGCTGGATGGAGCAGCTGGGCGCGGGCAGCTACAACACGCCCACCGACCTTTCGCTGTCGCAGCTGGCGGCCATTCGCCAGGCTTGCGATCTGCCCCTGGATATCTACGTGGAAGCGCCGGACGATTTCGGCGGCTTCGTGCGACACTACGAGATTCCGGAGATGATCCGCGTGGCGTCGCCCATGTACGTCAAGCTGGGGCTGCGCAATTCACCCAACATCTACCCCTCGGGCTACCATTTGCAGGCGACGGCCGTTGCGCTGGGACGGGAACGGGTGCGACGCGCCTCCATCGCGCAGGACATCATCCGACGCTACTGTCCGGCTGCCGCGACCTCGGAGACCGGCGCGACGGACCTGGGCATTCCCGTGTAGGGGGACTCAGTCGGCCCGGCGCAGGCGCGGATCCATGACGTCGCGTATCCAGTCGCCCAGCAGGTTGACGCCGAATGCGGTGAGTGAAATGGCCAGGCCTGGATAAATCGACATCCAGGGATAGATGTAAAGGAAGCTGCGGCCAAGGGCCAGCATGTTGCCCCAGCTGGGGACTTCCGGCGGGACGCTCAGACCGAGGAAACTGAGACCGGCCTCGTAGAAAATCATGGCCGACATCTCAAAGGTCATCAGGGTCACCAGCGGCCCGACCAGGTTGGGCAGGAGGTGGCGCAGCATGATGCGCCAGGTCGGCGCGCCCAGACCCCGAACGGCAGTCACGTAGTCCTGGTCGCGAAGACGCAGAACCTCACCACGGACCAGGCGCGTGAAGACCGGGGCGTCCGTGATGCCAAAGATCAGGATGACGTTGAGCAAATTGCGACCGAAGACCGTCGCGACGATGATCACCAGCACCAGGTAGGGAAAAGACAACAAGAGGTTGACGGCGGCGGAGACGAGGGCATCGACCCGGCCCCCCAGGTAGCCCGCCGACATTCCCAGCGTCACGCCGATGGCGCTGGCCAGCAAGACGCCGAAAAAGCCCACGGTCAGCGAGACGCGGGCGCCATAAATCACGCGGCTGAGGATGTCCTGACCCAACTGATCGGTGCCCAGCAGATGTTCAGGCAGGCCCCGCTCCTGCCATGCTTCCGGCCGCTTGGCGCCCAGCAGATTGCCTTCCGTAGGCGTGTAGGGCGCAAGTTGCTCCGCGAACAGGGCTGTAAACACCACCAGGGAAACCAGAATCAGGCCGAGCAGGGCGCCGGGGTCGCGCAGCAGTCGATGGATCCCGTAGGGAAGGGCGCCTCCGGGTCGCAGGCGCGAAAGCCTGGGGAAAATCGCGTCAAACGGGCGAAGCGGCATGTCAGCGCTGCCGGGCCCGCGGGTCGATCAGGTCGTAGGCGATGTCAGTGAGCAGGTTCAGGCTGATGGCGAAGGCGGCGATGAAAATAGTAATGGCCTGGACCAGGGGGAAGTCGCTGTCGTTGATCGCGTCGTTCAAAAGTGTGCCCAGGCCGGGCCAGGCGAAGATGGTCTCGATATAGACCGAACCGCCCAGCATGTAGGTGAAGTTGACACCGACGACGCTAACCAGCGGGATCAGGGCGTTGGGCGTGACGTGGCGCAAGGTGATGACGATCTCGGTGAGGCCCTTGGAGCGGGCGGTGCGTATGTAGCTTTCTTGCGTAATTTCCAACACGGCGGAGCGCAACAGACGCACCATCTGGCCCATACTGGCGACGCTCAGGGCGACGGCCGGCAGGACGAGGTGCTCCAGGCTGTCGCGCCCGAAGGTGGGGAAGAGGCGGAGATTCACGGCGAAAACCAGAATCAGGATCATCGCCAGCCAAAAGGACGGGATGGTCTGCCCGGCGAGACCGATCAGACGGGCCAGCAGGTCCATGGGCGAACCCGGGAAGACACCGCTGATGATGCCCAGCGGCACAGCGACCGCCAGGGAAAGCAGCAGGGCGGCCAGGGCCAGTTCCATGGTCGCCGGCAGGCGTTGCATGATGAGTTCCGAGTTGGGCAGATGCAAACGCAGGGACTTGCCCAGGTCGCCGCCCAGCGCGTTGCCGAGGAAGCCGAGGAACTGTTCGGTCAGGGGTCGATCGAAGCCATGGGCCACGCGAAAGGCCTCGCGCTGCTCGGGCGTGGCGTTGCGGGCCACCATCAGACCCACCGGGTCGCCGGTCAGACGCACGGTGAAGAAGACCAGCACCAGCACGCCGATGATCAGGGCGATGGACTGCAGGACGCGGCGGTACAGGAAGTGGAGAATCGCTTCACTCCCGGATGAAGGAGAATCTGCGGCTGCAGTGTCGGGAATTCATCCTGTGCCTACCCGTCGACCGCCACCTGGTTCAGGTACCAGGTCTCGGTCGGCAAGGGCCGGTAACCCGTGACGCGGCTGGTGGTGGCCTCAAAGATGTTCAGCGTGTAAAGATAGACGAAGGGTGGATCGTCGAAGAGGTAGCGCGAAAGTTCGCGGTATATGGCGGCCCGCTCGTCCCGGTCGATGGTGGAAGCCAGTTCGTCGACGTAAGCAGTGATCCTGTCGTCGACCCAGCTGTTGTAATAGAGGCCGGGATAGTGGGCGCCTTCGATGCGCGGCAGGGCCTCCCCCGCGGGCGTGGACCAGCCGTCGACGAACATGGGGCCGGTGCTGCCATAATTCGGCTCGGACCAGAACTTGCCGGTCGTCAGGAACTGGAGTTCGATATCCACGCCGACGGCCGCCAGGTCTCGCTGAATGGTGAGGCAGACCTCGTTGATGTTGGTGTAGGCGTCGGCGGGGCAGGTCAGGCCAATGCTGAAGCCGTCGCCGTAGCCGGCTTCCGCCAGCAGTTCCCGGGCGCGCTGCGGATCGTAGGGGTAGGGTTCGAGTTCCGGGTCATAACCCAGGTTGCCGACGGCGGTAAAGCCGGTTGCCAGCTGGCCATGGCCGCCGAACAGCGCCTGCAAAATCCCCGGCCGGTCGATGGCGTAATTGAAAGCCTGACGGACCAGGCGACTTTCAATCGGCGTATCCATACCTGAGTTCAGATTCTTGAAGGCCACGTAGAAGACGCGATCGTTGGGATAGGAAATCACCCTGACGTCCGCATTGCTCTCAAGCAGGGTGGCCTGCTCAACATTCAGTCGGTTGACGATGTCGACCTCGCCCGTCTGGATAGCGGCCACGCGAGTGGAGGCGTCGGGAATGACGCGCATGACGACCCGCTCCACCTTCGGTTCATCCGGGTTCCAGTAATCGGAGTAGGCCCGCATGACGATGCGGTCGCCCGGCACCCACTCTTCCAGCATGAAGGGGCCCGTGCCGACCGGCGCGCGCTGGAACCCATCCAGGCCGACCTCTTCCAGATAACGCGGCGGCAGCGCGAACCAGCCCTCCACCAGATCGACGACAAACAGGGCATCGGGTTCGGGCGTCGTCACCCGGACCGTGTAATCGTCCAGCACCTCCACGCTCTCCGCCGCGGAATAATACTGGGGGTATTCGTTGCCAGGCGTCAAACCGTATTCCCAGGCGGCCACGATCGCTTCCGCGGTGAAGGGTTCACCGTTGTGAAAGGTGACGCCCTCACGCAGGTAGAAGGTGTATTGCGTGGAGTCCTCGCTGATCTCCCAGCGTTCCGCCAGGCCGGGATGCAGGGTGCCCTCGTCGTCCAGCCAGAGCAACCCGTCGTAGAGCTGGCGCGTGACGGCGATGGTGGTTACGTCAGAGGCGTTGGCGATATAGAGCGCCGTCGGGTTGTTGGGCAACGCGATGACCAGTTCACCCGATGGCTGGGCCAGCGTCAGCGTGGCAGGAGCGAGCAGCGCCAGTGCCAGCAAGAATTGGATTGCGATCCGCATGAAGGCCCCTTTCCCGATTGCGGAGACAGCAGCGACAGGTTGACGACAGGGATTGTAGCCAAGGATTGCAGGAATACATAACCGGCCTGCCTGCGCAGGCCGGTTATGAGTTGCCGTTGCCGGCTTGCCCGGCCGCGGCCGACGCGGCTAGCCGTCCACGCCGACGTTGTTGAGGTAAAAGGTCTCGTTGGGCAGCGGTTGGTAACCAGTCACGAGTTTGGTCGTGGCTTCAAACAGGTTGAGAATATAGAGATAGATGTAGGGCGGATCGTCGTACATGTAGTGCGAAAGTTCAGCGTAGAGTGCAGCCCTTTCCTCGCGATCGACAGCCAGTGAAATTTGACCGAGATAGTCCACGATGACAGGATCCGTCCAGGTGCTGTAGAAATAGCCTGGCGTCAGGGAACCTTCGAGCCGCCAGAAAGCCTCCCCGTTGGGGGCAGACCAGCTGTCAACGTACATCGGACCAGCTTTGCCATAGTGAGCTTCGGACCAAAGGGCAGCAGTCGTCATGAAATCCAGTTCGACCTCCACGCCGATGGCGCCCAGGTCGCGCTGTACGGAAAGACATACCTCATTGATGTTGGTGTAGGCGTCGGCCGGGCAACTCATGCCAATCTCAAATCCATCACCATGGCCGGCCTCGGCCAGCAATTCCCGGGCACGCTGCGGGTCATGGGGATAGGGCTTCAGCGACGCGTCGTATCCCAGGTTGGAGGGGATTACGAAGCCGGAAATGGTCTGCCCGTAGCCGCTGAAAAGCGCCGCCACAAGACCTTCACGGTCCACCGCCATGTTCAACGCTTGTCGCACCAGCCTGTTTTCCAGCGGCGTGCCGACACCGTTGCCAACATTCTTGAAGGCGACGTAGTACACCCGGTCGTTGGGATAGGTGACGACGTTGACGTCCGGGTTAGATTCCAGCAGGGCGACGTCGTCAGTATTCAGGCGGGTGACGATGTTCACCTCGCCGGTTTGAATGGCGGCCAGGCGCGTGGTGGCGTCCGGGATAATGCGGAAGGTCAGGCGCTCGACCTTCGGCTGCTCCGGATTCCAGTAGTCCGGGAAGGCGCGCATGACAATGCGATCGCCCGGCGCCCAGTGCTCCAACATGAAGGGGCCCGTGCCGACCGGCGCCGCCTCGAAGGCCTCCAGGCCGACTTCCGCAAGGTAAGCCGGCGGGATGGCGAACCAGCCATCTGCCATGTCGCTCAGGAAGAAGATATCGGCTTCGCTGGTGGTGATTTCCACCGTGTAGTCGTCGATGACCACGATGTCCCCGGCCGAGGCGACCGAGTCGTAATATGACAGCCACTGGTTGGTGGGCGTCATGCCATATTCCCAGATGGTGCTGACGGCGTGGGCGTTGAAGTCCTCGCCATTGTGGAATTTCACTCCCTCACGCAGGTGCAGGGTGTAGGTGCGGCCGTCCTCGCTGATCTCCCAGCTTTCGGCCAGGCCGGGCTGGATCGATCCATCCGCCCCGTAAACCACAAGGCCGTCATAGAGCGGCCGGGTGGCGCTGATGGCAGTCACGTCCGAAGCGTTGCCGATGTACATGGCAGTGGGGTCATTGGGCAGGGCGATGACAAGTTCGCCCGAGGGCTGGGCCTGGATGGCGCCTGCTGCGAAGAGCAGGATGGCCAAGGTTGGCAAAAGATACCGAATGCATCGCATGATGCTCGCGCTCCCTTCGATTCAATTGAGACACAGTGGAGAGGTGAAGGCTAACAGACCCCTTTGCAGATGTCAAATGAGACCGGCCTGGCCTCCGGAGAGGATTGCTATACTGGAACCCGGGGAGGCGTACAAGAACATGTACCTGCTGGTCAAACAACGAAGCGTGGCGCGGGAAAACCTGGACCGCAGGGTCTTCCTGGAGGGTCTCGCCGGCACGGGCAAGACGACGGCCGGCATTGAACGGGTCAAGCACTTGCTGCACGCCGGCGTGCAGCCCTCCGCCATTCTGGTGCTGGTGCCGCAGCGCGCGACGGGCCTGCCCTGGCAGGAGGCCCTGCGCCGATCGCGCGCGCCCGGCAGCGCCGAGGTGCGCGTCACGACCCTCGGCAGTCTGGCGCGGGAACTGCTCGAACTCTTCTGGCCGCTCATCGCCGCGGATACGGGCTGCGCGCAGCCTTTGGCGCCGCCCCTGTTCCCGGGTCTGGAATTGTCGCAATACCTGATGCGGCGATTTGTGGGCGATGAAATCGAAAGGCGCGATTACTTCCGCGGGGTGACGATCAGCCGCAACCGCCTTTACACACAAATCGTGGACAACCTCAACAAGTCGGCGCTGGTGGGCTTTCCGCCGGAGGAGATTGGCTCCCGCCTGAAGGCGGCCTGGCGCGGCTCGTCGGAGCAAGCCTTCATCTACGACGACGCCCAGGCCTGCGCCAGTCTCTTTCGCGCCGCTTGCCTGAGTCACAATCTGATTGACTTTTCGCTGCTCATGGACATCCTGCGCCAGCAACTCTGGCCCCTGGAGAACGCCCGTGGCTATCTGACCCGGCGCTACCGGCATGTGCTGGTCGACAACCTGGAAGAGGATACGCCGACGCTGCACGACCTGTTGCGCGACTGGCTGCCACACTGCGACTCCGCCCTGTTGATTTACGACAGCGAGGCGGGTCTGCGCCGCTTTCTGGGCGCGGACCCGGCGCAGGCGCGCTCCCTGAAAGCGCTCTGCGACCTTTCCGTCACGCTGGACCGGCGCCGCGCCATGTCGGCGGACGTCGCCGCGCTGCACCACGCCCTGGCAAGGACTCTGGGGCGGGAGGCCGGACCGGCGCCGAAGCGCGGCAATGGCCGCGCGGCCCTGCGTTGGCCCGCGAGGGCTCGCTGGCATCCGCAGATGATTGAATGGACGGTCGGGCACGTCGCCCGTCTGGTGCATGAGGAAAACGTGGCGGCGCAGGAGATCGTGGTCGTGGCGCCTTTCATGCCCGACGCCTTGCGCTTTGCCCTGCAGGCTCGCCTGGACGAAAGCGGCGTGCCGCATCGCTCGCACCGGCCGTCGCGGGCCCTGCGCGACGAGCCGGAAGTGCGCGCCCTGCTGACTTTCGCGCGCCTGGCGCAACATGCCCCGGGGCTGGCGCCCGACCGCTTTGACGTGGCCGGCGCGCTGACCACCGCGATCGAAGCCATGGACCCGATTCGGGCGCGCCTGCTGGCGGACGCGCTCTATCGCGATGGCGGGCTGCTGCCCTTCGAGAACATCACGGACGCGCGCCTGCAGGGTCGCATCACCTTCCAACTGGGCGAGAAGTACGACAGGCTTTGCGACTGGCTGGCCCAGGTCCCGCCAGAGCAGCCGCTGGACCTGTTTTTCAGTTCCTTCTTTGGCGAGGTGATGTCCCAGCCCGGCTTCGGGTTGCACAGGCGGGAATCTGCCGGCGCGACGGTCGCCAACCTCGTCGATTCCGCGCGCAGCTTCCGCCGCCTGCTGACGGAGCTCGACCCTGCAGCGCCGGTGGCCGCCGACTACCTGCGCATGGTGGAGGAGGGCGTCCTGGCCAACCAGTACCTGCGCGACTGGGAACTGGACCGCAGCGAGGGCGTGTTGCTGGCGCCGGCGCACACCTTTCTGATGAGCAACCGGCCGGTGGACTACCAGTTCTGGCTCAACGTGGGCAGCAGCGGCTGGGGGCGCCGCGTTTATCAGCCGCTGACCCACCCCTGGGTGCTCAGCCGTCACTGGGACGCGGGACGCAAGTGGCTCGATGCCGACGAGGAGGAGGCCGGCGCGGAGTCCCTGGCGAACGTGGCGCTGGGTCTACTGCGGCGCTGCCGGGTGCGCGTCTATCTGGGCATCAGCGAGTACGGCGAGCGCGGCCTGGAA
>DAOUIB010000202.1:0-13099 GCA_034428275.1 Anaerolineae bacterium | reverse complement strand
GCGTACAGGACCTGCTGGACCGGGTGGTGGACCTTTTGCCCTCGCCGCTGGACGTTCCGCCGGTGGAAGGCATCAATCCGAAAAGCGGCGAAGCGGTTACGCGCGCGCCTTCCGATGACGAACCGGTGGCCGCGCTGGTCTTCAAGATCGTCACCGACCCCTTCGTGGGGCGGCTGGCCTTCTTCCGCGTCTATTCGGGCGTCCTGCGCACGGGCACCATGCTGCAAAACTCGACCAGCGAAAAACGCGAACGCATCGGCCGCATCGTGCGTATGTTTGCCGACCGGCGCGAGGACGTGGACGCGGTGCATGCCGGCGACATCGCCGCCATCCCGGGGCTCAAGACCACCTTCACCGGCGACACCCTTTGCGACCGCAATCACCAGGTCGTGCTGGAGCAGATCAGCTTTCCCGAACCCGTCATCGAAGTCGCTATCGAGCCCAACACGCGCGGCGACCAGGACAGGATGGGCATCGCCCTGCAGCGCCTGGCGGAGGAAGACCCGACCTTCAAGGTCGAGGTGGACGACAAGCTGGGCCAGACGCGCATCCGCGGTATGGGCGAATTGCATCTGGAGGTGCTGGTCGACCGCATGATGCGCGAATTCAGTGTGGATGCCCGGGTGGGCCGGCCGCGGGTCGCCTACCGTGAAGCGATCACCCGCACTGCCCGCGTCGATACGATCTTCCGCCGCCAGACGGGCGGGTCCGGCCAGTTTGCGCGAGTGACGGTGGACTATGAACCGCTCGCTGAAGAGGAGCAGGAGCTGGCGCGCGACGGCTTGCTCTTCCAGAACAACATTCGCGGCGGCGCCATTCCCCTGGAATTCATCCGTCCGGTCGAAAACGGCATCCGCGAGGCGATGCAGGGCGGCGTGCTGGCCGGCTACCCGGTGGTTGGCCTGAAGGCGAGTCTGGTGGATGGCAGCCATCACGAGGTGGACTCGAGCGAGATCGCCTTCAAGATCGCCGGATCCATGAACCTTAAGGAAGGCGTGCAGCAGGCCGGCCCGGTATTGCTGGAGCCGACCATGAGCGTCGAGGTTGTCGCGCCGGACGAATACACCGGCCCCGTGGTCGGAGACCTGTCCGCCCGGCGCGGCGTCGTGCAGGGGATGGAGCCCCGTGGCGACGGCTCCACTTCCATTCGCGCCAGCGTGCCGCTGGGCGAGATGTTCGGCTATGCCACGGGCCTGCGCAATTTGACCCAGGGCCGCGGCAATTTCACCATGGAGTTCGACAGGTATGCGACAGCACCGCCAGCCATCGCTGACGAAGTCATGCATGGCGGCGGACAGGTGTCAGTTCGTTCGTAAGGCGCGGTGGCGCCAGATTGTTTGCAGCAGGCAAGAGGAAAACATGGGCAAGCAAAAGTTCGATCGCAGCAAACCGCACGTCAATATCGGCACCATCGGGCACGTCGACCACGGCAAGACCACGTTGACGGCCGCCATCACCAAGGTGCTGAACATGGCCGGCCGCGCCAGGCTGATGGCCTACGAGGAAATCGACAGCGCGCCGGAAGAGAAGGCCCGGGGCATCACCATCAACATTCGGCACGTGGAATACGAGACCGAGAACCGGCACTACGCCCACGTGGACTGCCCCGGCCACCGCGACTACATCAAGAACATGATCACCGGCGCGGCGCAAATGGACGGCGCCATTCTGGTGGTCAGCGCGCCGGACGGGCCGATGCCCCAGACGCGCGAGCACGTCCTGCTGGCGCGTCAGGTGGAGGTGCCGGCGATGGTCGTCTACCTCAACAAGATCGACCAGATGGACGACGAGGAGTTGCTGGAGCTGGTCGAGCTGGAGTTGGCCGAATTGCTGGACAGCTACGGCTTCCCCGAGGACACGCCCATCGTGCGCGGTTCGGCGCTGGCGGCCATGGAGAGCGCCAGCGAAGACCCCGATGCGCCCGAGTACGCCTCCATTC
This sequence comes from Anaerolineae bacterium, assembly GCA_034428275.1. GTDB lineage: Bacteria > Chloroflexota > Anaerolineae > Aggregatilineales > Phototrophicaceae > JAGWBD01. The sequence continues at coordinate 11,160 of DAOUIB010000202.1, read as the reverse complement.
TGGAGTTGATGGGTGTGGTGGACGAGTGGATCCCGACGCCGGTGCGCGAAGAGGACCGTCCCTTCCTGATGCCGATCGAGGACGTCTTCTCCATCAAGGGCCGCGGCACTGTGGTCACCGGGCGCGTGGAGCGCGGCCGCCTGACCAAGGGTGAGGAGATCGACATCGTCGGTCTGCGCGACTCGATTGACAAGACGGTCGTCACCGGGATCGAGATGTTCTACAAGGAACTGGACGCGGCGGTGGCGGGTGACAACGCCGGCATTCTGCTGCGCGGCAAGACGCGTGACGAGGTTGAGCGCGGCCAGGTGCTGGCCCGCAGCGGCAGCATCGAGCCGCACAAGCGCTTCAAGAGCCAGGTCTACGTGCTGCGGCGCGACGAGGGCGGCCGCCACAAGGCCTTCTTCCCTGGTTACCGTCCGCAGTTCTACATCCGCACCATGGATGTCACCGGCACGATCAACCTGCCGGAAGGCGTGGAAATGGTCATGCCTGGCGACAACGTGGAGCTGGAAGTGGAGCTGATCATCCCGGTCGCGCTGGAGCAGGGCTCGAAGTTTGCCATCCGCGAGGGTGGCCTGACGGTCGGCGCCGGCTCCATCACCGAGATTCTGGACTGAGCTGCGGGAGCCGGGGGCGGAATTACCGCCCCCGGCGCCCCCTGTGAGTGAGACGAGGTTTATGGCCGCAAAGAGCAGGATCCGGATCCGACTGAAGGCATACGACCATCGCGTGCTGGACCAGTCCGCGAGTCGTATCGTGGAAACGGCCGAGCGCACCGGCGCCAGCGTGGTGGGGCCCGTGCCCCTGCCCACGCGCATAGAGCGCTTCACCGTGCGGCGCTCGCCGTTTATCGACAAGACCTCGCAGGAGCACTTCGAGATTCGCACCCACAAGCGCCTGATCGACGTGCTGGACCCGGACAGCCGGACCATCGACACGCTGATGCGGCTGAACCTGCCGGCCGGCGTGGATATCGAAATCAGGATATGACCCGCACGCAGGCCTGCCCGGCCTGCCGCTGCGCTGAAATCGCGGGGTTGCATCCCCGCGGGAGGTCAGGATGAAGGGCATAATCGGCAAGAAGGTGGGCATGACCCAGGTGTTTGACGAGCGTGGCGACGTCATCCCCGTCACGGTCATTGAGGCCGGCCCCTGCTACGTGACCCAGGTGCGAAACGCGGAGCGCGACGGCTACACCGCCATCCAGCTGGGCTTTGGCGAGACCAAACCCCGCCGCCTGACGCGCGGTCAACTGGGGCATTTGCAGCGCAACAACCTGCCGGCCCTGCGTTACCTGCGCGAGTTTCGCATTCGTGAGGGCGAGCCCGACGTTGAGGAGGGTCAGCAAATCAACGCCGACGTCTTCGAGGTCGGCGACCGCGTCGACGTCATCGGCAAGAGCAAGGGCCGCGGCTATCAGGGCACGATCAAGCGTCACGGTTTCCGGCGTCAGCCGAAGACCCACGGTCAGTCCGACCGCGAGCGCGCTCCGGGTGCGATCGGCGCCGGCTCCACGCCGGGCCGCGTGATCAAGGGCATGCGCATGGCGGGTCGCATGGGCAACGATCGCATCACGATGCAGAACCTGGAAGTCGTGGTGGTGGATGCAGAGAAAAACCTGATCGCGGTCAAGGGGTCGATACCCGGCACCCGCGGCGGCATCGTCATGTTGAAACCCGCGCGCGAGCGCAGAAGCACGCGGCGCGAGAGGAGCTGACGGCCATGCAGGTACCGGTGCTGGACCAGAGTGGCGTGGAAGTGCAACAGATCGAGTTGCCGGCCGACATTTTTGACGTCGAGATCAACGTCGGCCTGATGCATCAGGCCTACGTGCGGCAGATGGCGAACGCGCGACAGAAAAGCCACAAGACCCTGACGCGCAGCGAAGTCCGTCTGACGAAGGCCAAATGGTACCGGCAAAAGGGCACCGGGCGCGCCAGACACGGCGCCCGCAGCGCGCCCATTTTTGTCGGAGGCGGCGTGGCCCACGGTCCCCGTCCGCGCATGTACACCAAGGCCATGCCGCGCAAGATGCGCCGCGGCGCCATCCGTTCGGCCCTGAGCGCGCTGGCCCGCGACGACCAGTTGATCTTTGTGGACCGGCTGCAGGCCGAGCGACCCAAAACCAGCGAGATGCGTGAAACCATCCGGACGCTGGCGGGCGACGGCAAGACCCTGGTGCTGCTGGCGGAGCGCGACGAAAACGTGCAGCGCGGCATCCGCAACTTGCCGCAGGTGCGCTGGCTGCGGGCGAATCTGCTGAACATCCGGGACCTGCTGGGGCACGACAAGGTCATCGTTCCGCTGGACGCGCTGGACACCATCCAGCTCATCTGGGGCCAGGAGTAGCAGGCATGCCCGAGCTTCACATTTACGACGTCATCCGCCGCCCGGTCATCACGGAAAAGGCGACCGCTCAGGCCGATGAACTCAACCAGTACGTTTTTGAAGTCGACCGGCGGGCCAACAAGATCCAGATTCGGGAAGCGGTCGAGGTCATCTTCGAGGTCAGCGTGACCAAGGTGCGCACCATGGTGCAGCCGGCCAAGCGGGGCCGTCGCGGCAGGGACTGGATGATGCGCACGAAGGAATGGAAGAAGGCCATTGTGACGCTGGCGCCCGGCGACGAAATCGACCTGTTCAATCCATGAGCGGCGGAGGCGAGGGATAACGATGCCAGTCAAGGTCTACAAGCCCACCTCTGCCGGCCGGCGGGGGATGACGGGCCACACTTTCGAGGAAATTACGAAGAAGCGGCCGGAGCGTTCGCTGACGGAGCCGCTGCGTCGCAAGGGCGGTCGCAACAATACCGGTCGCATCACCGTGCGTCACCGCGGCGGCGGGCACAAGCGGCGCTATCGCATCATCGACTTCAAGCGCGACCGCATGGACGCCCAGGCAGAGGTGATCGCCATCGAATACGACCCCAACCGCTCCGCGCGCATTGCGCTGGTGCAATACGAGGACGGCGAAAAGCGCTACATCATCGCGCCGCTGGGGCTGAGGGTCGGCGACCGCATCGGCAACGGCAGCGAGAATACCAACTTGCGCACGGGCGATGCCCTCGCCCTGGGCGATATTCCCCTGGGCACGATGATTCACAATATCGAGTTGCAGCCCGGTCGTGGCGGCCAGCTGGCTCGCGCGGCCGGCACCTCCGCCCAGTTGATGGCCCGCGAGGGAGACTGGGCGCAGGTGCGTTTACCCAGCGGGGAAGTGCGCCTGATCCACAGCCGTTGCAAGGCCACGATCGGTCAGGTCGGCAACACCGATCACGGCAACATCAAGATCGGCAAGGCGGGTCGCAAGCGCTGGCTGGGCTGGCGCCCCACCGTGCGCGGCTCGGCCATGGACCCGGCCAGTCATCCGCACGGCGGTGGCGAAGGGCGCTCGCCGATCGGTATGCCGGGGCCCAAGACGCCCTGGGGCAAGCCGGCGCTGGGCAAACGCACGCGTCGCAACAAGCGGACCAACCGCTACATCATTCGTCGGCGCGGCCGGCGGCGGTAGCAGAGGGGGACGGAGCGAATGTCACGTTCACTGAAGAAGGGGCCGTTCGTCAGCCACAAGCTGATGCGCAAGATCGAGCGGCTAAACCAGCAGAACCAGAAGACGGTGGTGCGCACCTGGAGCCGCGCCAGCACGATCTTCCCGCAGATGGTGGGACACACCATTGCGGTGCATGACGGCCGGCGTCACGTTCCCATTTACATCACCGAGAACATGGTCGGCCACAAACTGGGTGAATTCGCCCCGACCCGCACCTATCGCGGCCATCTGGTCGAACGCAAAAGGCGCGTGGTGTAGTCATGGACGTTCGGGCAACCGCCAAACATTTACCCATTTCGGCGCGCAAGCTGCGCCTGGTCATCGACCAGGTGCGCGGCATGGACGCGGACCAGGCGTTGACCGTGCTGAAGTTCATGCCGAAAAAGGGCGCTCACTATACCGGCAAGGCCGTGTCTTCGGCGCTGGCCAATGCTGAAAACAATTTCGACCTGGACCGGAACGCGATGTTCATCTCCACCATTCATGCCGACGAAGGCGTGACCCTGAAGCGCATGAAGGCCGGCGCACGCGGTCGTTACAAACCGCGCCTGCGCCGCACCTCGCACCTCACGGTCATCCTTTCCGAGCGAGAGGAGTAAGCAGCCATGGGTCGCAAGGTACATCCCGTTGGCTTTCGCCTGAAAATCATCCGGGACTGGGACGCGCGCTGGTACGCCGAACGACAGCAATACCGGGACCTGCTGCAGGAAGATTTCGCGATCCGCCGCTACATTGGCAACCAGGGTTCGCGCGCGGCCATCTCGCGCGTGGAGATTGAGCGATATCCCAACCAGCTGGTCATCAACATTCACACGGCGCGGCCGGGCATTGTGATCGGTCGCAAGGGTGAAGCCGTCAAGCAGATGCGCAGCGACCTCGAGAAGCTGACGGACGGCAAGAAGGTCAAGGTGGAAGTCAGCGAGATCGACAAGCCCGACACCGACGCGAAGCTGGTGGCCGAGAACATTTCCGGCCAGCTGGAGCGACGTATCGGCCACAGCCGCGCCATCAAGCGCGCCATTGGCCAGGCGATGCGCCAGGGCGCCCAGGGCATTCGCATCGAGGTCAGCGGCCGCCTGGGCGGCTCCGACATGGCCCGCCGCGAATGGCAGACCGAGGGCCGCATTCCGCGCAATACCCTGCGCGCGGACGTGGACTATGGCACTGCCGAGGCCCTGACGACCTTTGGCCGCATCGGCGTCAAGGTCTGGGTATACAACGGTGAGGTCCTCGATTACGGGGAGACCGGGCGGGCGCGTGTCGGCGCCGGCGGGCCCGGCTAGGCAGGAGAAGCAACCATGTTGATGCCCAAGCGGGTCAAGTGGCGCAAGCAGAGTCGCGGCCGCATGCGCGGCAAGGCGCAACGCGGCAACCGCGTGCAGTTTGGCGACTATGGTTTGCAGGCCACTGAACCGGTCTGGATGACAAGCCGGCAAATCGAGGCGGCGCGCCGCACGATGGTGCGTTACGTGCGGCGGCGGGGCAAGGTCTGGATCCGCGTGTTTCCGGACAAACCGGTGACGCAGAAGGCGGCGGAGACCCGCATGGGCAAGGGCAAGGGCTCGGTTGAAAAGTGGGTGGCCGTCATTCGCCCGGGTCGCGTGTTATTCGAAATGGGCGGCATCAGCGAGGAAGAAGCGCGCGAGGCCCTGCGCCTGGCGTCCTACAAGCTGCCCTGCAAGACGCGGATCATCAAGCGCATCGATCCGATTTCCGGCCAGGAGTTGAACTGATGCACATCAGCGAGATACGCGCCATGGACCGGGAGGCCATTCTTGATGCGGTCGAGGACCTCAGGGCGACGCACTTTCGGCTGCGCCTGGAGAAGGCTTCCGGCCAGTTGGCCAACCCCAACGTGGTCCGCGAGACGAAACGAGATATTGCCCGTTGCCTGACGGTTCTGCGCGAGCGCGAACTGGCGGCCGACATGGCAGGTGAGGACAGCGACGATGCCTGACAAACGTAAACGTCTGACCGGGCGGGTGGTCAGCGACAAAATGCAAAAGACCGTGGTGGTGGCCGTGGAACGGCGCAGCCGCCACCCCGTTTACGGCAAGGTCGTGCGCACGGTCAGGAAGGTCTATGCCCACGATGAGTCCGATTCGATCCGGGAAGGCAGCCTGGTGCGCGTTGTGGAAAGCCGGCCCCGCAGCAAACTCAAACGCTGGGCGGTCGATGCGGTGCTGGACGCTGCGCCCGAACCGGTCGCCGTGGAAGCGGTCGAGACATGATCCAGACTGAATCGCGGCTCAAGGTCGCGGACAACAGCGGCGCGCGCGAATTGCTCGTGATCAAGGTGCTGGGTGGTTCGCGCAAGCGCTACGGTCGCGTTGGCGACGTCGTCGTGGCCACTGTGAAGGCGGCCACCAGCGATGGCGGCGTGAAGAAGAGCGAGGTCGTGCGCGCGGTCATCGTGCGCACGGCGAAGGAATACGGTCGCCGTGACGGCTCCACCATTCGCTTTGATGAAAATGCGGCGGTGGTGCTGGCGGAGGACATGACCAACCCGCGCGGCACGCGCGTATTTGGGCCGGTTGCCAGAGAGTTGCGGGACAAGGGCTACATGAAAATCGTGTCCCTGGCCCCGGAAACGCTCTGACGCAGCCGGATTGAGAGGCGGAGATGCAGCGAATTAGAAGAGGCGACCAGGTTGAGGTGATCGCAGGCAGGGACCTGGGGGAACGCGGCAGCGTGATCTCGGTCTACCGCAAGCAGAACCGCGTCGTGGTCGAGGGCGTCAACATCCTCAAGAAACACCAGAAGGCGCAGCAGGCCGGGCGGCAGCAGGTGCAGGCCCAGATCCTCGAATTCGAGGGGCCGATCCACGTCTCGAACGTGATGCTGGTTTGCCAGGAGTGCAACGAGCGCACGCGTGTCGGCCGTCGCATCCGTGAGAGCGACGGCTTCAGGACGCGTTACTGCAAGAAGTGCAACGCCGATTTCGATTGACCGGAGCGCAAACGATGACTGCAACGCCAGTGATGAAACAACGTTATCGGGAGGAAGCCGTCCCGCAACTGGTCGAGGCATTTCGCTACGGCAATCTGATGCAGGTGCCCGAGATCCAGAAAGTCGTGGTCAACGTCGGCGTTGGCGAGGCGCTGGACAACCCCAGGGCTCTCGAGGGCGCGATCGGGGACGTGCGCACGATCACCGGACAACAGCCGGTGGTCACCCGCGCGCGCAAGAGCATCGCCAACTTCAAGTTGCGCGAGGGCCGATCGATCGGAGTCAAGGTGACGCTGCGCGGCGAGCGAATGTGGGCCTTTCTGGACCGCTTCATCAACGTCGCGCTGCCGCGCGTGCGGGATTTCCGTGGCGTGTCGCCGGACAGCTTTGACGGCCGTGGCAATTACACCATCGGCCTGCGCGAGCAACTGATCTTTCCGGAAATCCACTACGATCGTATTGACAAGGTGCGCGGGATGGAGATCACGATTGTGACCAGCGCCCGCACGGACGAGGAGGGCCGGCGCCTGCTGCGTTTGCTGGGCATGCCCTTCCAGGAATATCAGGGAGCCTGACGATGGCCAAGAAATCCATGACCGCCAGGGAAAAGCGGCGCAAGTACGCGGTGCGCGTGCGCAACCGCTGCCAGTTTGTGGACCCCAATTCTGGCAAGGTTTGCGGACGGCCGCGCGGCTACATTCGCCGCTACGGGCTGTGCCGCATCCACTTTCGCGAACTCGCGCTGCAGGGTCAGATCCCTGGCGTCGTGAAATCGAGCTGGTAGGAGGCGCTGCCATGATGACAGACCCCGTTGCAGACATGCTTACCCGCATGCGCAATGCCCTGATGGTTGGCAAGGCGGAGGTGCGCGTTCCATCCTCAAAGCTCAAGGTGGAGATCGCGCGTATTTTGAAGTCCGAAGGCTACATCGACGACTTCAACGTCAGCGATGAGAAACCGGCGAAGATGATCACCATCCAGTTGAAGTACTTCGGCTCCCGCCGCGATCGCAAGCCGGTCATTTCAAAGTTGCAGCGCGTCAGCAAGCCCGGCAGGCGCGTCTACCGCGGGACGCGCGACATGCCGCGGGTGATGAGCGGCATCGGCATCGCCATTGTGACGACGCCCAGGGGCGTCATGACGGACCAGCAGGCGCGGCGCCAGCGAGTGGGCGGCGAAGTGCTCTGCTACGTCTGGTAAGGGAGGATCGGAATGTCACGCATCGGCAATCTGCCCGTCACCTTGCCCGAGAAGGTCAGTGCGACCATCGAAGGGCAACGCGTCACGGTCAACGGGCCGAAAGGCGAACTGGCGCATGAGGTGCATCCGGCCATCAGTGTGGAACAGGAGGATGGCATACTGCGGGTAACGCGTCCCGGCGACCACCGCCAGCATCGCTCCCTGCATGGCCTGACGCGGGCGCTGGTCGCCAACATGGTGACGGGCGTCGACCAGGGCTTTCGCAAGTCGCTGGAGACCCGGGGCGTGGGATACAGCGCGGAAGTGCGCGGCGATACCCTGGTCATGCGTCTCGGTTACTCGCATGACGTGGAGATGGAAGCGCCGCAGGGCATCCGCTTCACTGCGGAACGCGCCCCCGACAACCGCTATCTGATTCACGTCGATGGCATCGACAAGCAGCTGGTGGGGCAGGTGGCGGCCGACGTGCGCAAAAAGCGACCGCCGGAACCCTACAAGGGCAAGGGTGTGCGCTACGTCGGCGAATTCGTCCGTCAAAAGGCGGGCAAGGCCGGCAAGGTCTAGGGGAAGAGACGGGAATCTGAAACAGGGCCGCTGCGGTCCGGGATGGAACTATGGACGCCAGCAAAAGGAAACACAAGGCGCGGGAGCGACGGCATCGTCGCCTGCGCGCGCGCGTGCAGGGCAGCAGCGAACAGCCGCGTCTTTGCGTCTATCGCAGCCTGACCAACATCTACGCCCAGCTGATCGACGACGGCCAGGGCCATACCCTGGTCGCCGCCTCCACCATCGACCGGGACCTGCGGGCGCAGGTCGCGGACAAGGGCCCGATCGAAGCCGCGCGCATGGTGGGCCAGCTGGTCGGCGAACGCGCCCGGCAGGCCGGTGTCAGTCGTGTGGTCTTTGATCGCGGCGGATATCGCTATCACGGGCGCGTGGCCGCCCTGGCGGAAGGCGCGCGCGCAGCCGGGCTGGACTTTTAAACTTCCGGGGTTTGGGAGCGAAACATGGCAGACAGAAGACGGGAACGGCGCGGTTCGCGCCGGGACGACGACCGCGAGGAACTTGACGAGCGCGTCGTGGATATCAAGCGCGTGGCCAAGGTGATCAGTGGCGGCCGGCGCTTCGCCTTTCGGACAGTGGTGATCGTCGGTGACAATCGCGGCCGCGTGGGCATCGGCGTCGGCAAGGCGCGGGGTGTGCCGGACAGCATTCGCAAGGGTTCCGAGCGGGCGCGTCGCAACATGGAACGCGTGTCCCTGGCGGGGGCGACCATTCCGCACCAGATCGTCGGACGGCACGGCGGCGCCAGGGTGCTGCTCAAGCCGGCCACGCCCGGCACGGGCGTCATCGCCGGGGGCGGCGTGCGGGCCGTGCTGGAAGCCGCCGGCGTGCGCGACATTCTGACCAAGAGCCAGGGCAGCGCCAACCTGCTGAACGTGACCATGGCGACCATGGATGCGCTTCAATCGCTGCGCAACCCGCATCAGGTGGCGGCCATGCGCGGCGTGCCGGCAGCCAGGTTGATGCCTTTTGGCCAGGGTGAAGATGCCGGAGACGGGCGTTGATGGCTGGCAAACTCCGGGTTACCCTGGAACGCAGCGCCACCCGTCGCGCGCCCAACCAGGGGGCAACCGTGCGGGCCCTGGGCCTGCGCAAACTGCGGGCCAGCGTCATCCATGACGATACGCCGTCCATTCGGGGCATGCTTTATACGGTCCGACATCTCGTGACGGTGGAAAAGGTGGACCAGAATGAAACTGCATGACCTGAGGCCGGACCCCGGCTCTCGCAAGAAACGGCGGCGGGCCGGACGCGGCATCTCCGCGGGACGCGGCAAGACCGCCGGTCGCGGTCACAAGGGCCAGGGAGCCCGTGCCGGTGGCGGCAAGGGCCCCTACTTTGAGGGCGGCCAGTTGCCGCTGGTGCGCAGAATGCCTTTCAAGCGCGGCTTTACCAACATCTTCCGCATCGAGTACGAGGAAGTGAATGTTGGCCTGCTCAACGAGCACGAGGGCATCGAGGACGGCGCCGTCGTGACGCCCGCCTCACTGGCGCAACTGGGCATCATTCGCGACGCGACCGACCCGGTCGTCATCCTGGGAGATGGCGACCTGGCGAAGAAGCTGACCATCAGCGCGCATCGCTTCACGAAAGGCGCCAGGCGCAAGATCGGCGAGGCCGGCGGCACGATCCGGGAACTGGAATTGAAGCTGACCGGCGCCCGCGCGACCGTGAAACTGCCGAAGAAGGAAGAACTGGCAAGAATTCTGGCGGATGAAGGCGACGCCCAGGCTTGACGTCCCTTACCGCAAGCGGCTGACAGTGGGCGATGGAGGAGCTCCATGCAGGCAATTGAGGCGCTAAAAAACGCGTGGCATTTGCCGGACGTGCGCAGCAAGTTGCTGTTCACCGGGCTGATCCTGGTGGTCTACCAGTTCGCCGCCCACGTGCCGGTCATCGGCGTGGACCGCGGTGCGCTGCAGGCCGTGATGGAAAGCAACGCCGGCGGTCTGGTGGGCGTGCTGAACCTGTTGTCCGGCGGCGCGGTCTCCAATTTCAGCGTCATCGCCATGGGGGTCTACCCCTATATCACGGCCTCGATCATATTCCAGTTGCTGGTGCCGGTGATTCCACAACTGGAAGCGATTCAGCGCGAGCCGGGCGGCCAGGAAAAGATTCAGCGCTACACCTACTACCTGGCGATCCCGATGGCCATTCTGCAGGGCGTGGGGCAGATCGCCATCTTCGGCAACCTGGGCGGCGCGCCCATCATCCCCGAGTTCGGCCAGAATCCCCTGGTGACGATTACCGTCATCTCAACCATGACGGCGGGCACCATGTTCGCCGTCTGGCTGGGCGACCTGATCACGGAGCAGGGCATCGGCAACGGCATCTCAATCATCATCTTCGCCGGCATCGTCGCTTCCGCGCCTTCCAACCTGGGCAACCTGCTGACGACCTCGACGCAACCGATATACAACGCCCTGCTCTTCGTGTTGATCGTCCTGGTGACGATCGTGGTCATCGTCTTCATTCAGGAGGGAATTCGCCGAATCCCGGTGCAATACGGCAAGCGCGTACGCGGGCGCAAGCAGTACGGCGGCGCCAGCACGCACATCCCGCTGCGGGTCAACCCGGTGGGGATGATCCCGCTGATCTTCGCCCAGTCGATCATCACCTTTCCGGCCATTTTGGTAAACCTCTTTCCCGACGGGCCGGTCGGCCAGTCGATCAACACCACCTTTGGCAACCAGCAGGGCCTGTGGTATTGGGGCAGCTTTTTCCTGCTGACGGCCGGATTCACCTTCTTCTACGCCGAGACCATGATCGCCAACCAGAATTTGGCCGAGAGGCGGCTGGTCCATTTCGAAGGCGAACCAGGTGATCCCCTTGTGTTTCGGTGCGTCCGGATCGGTCCGGGCGATGAGCATCCCCCAATCGGACGCCTGACCACCC
>DAOUIB010000201.1:0-7227 GCA_034428275.1 Anaerolineae bacterium | reverse complement strand
TCATCCCCGCCGGTCAGGACCAGGCCGTGCTGCGTACGGGTCGCTGCGCCCGTCAACGACTGCAGCGCGGCGACGTCGCGCGTCTGATCACGGCCGTTGGCGGCGGCTATGGCGATCCCCTGCAACGTGAGACGCTGCGCGTGGCGGAGGACCTGCGCGAGGGCTACCTTTCGCCGGAAATCGCGCGCCAGGCCTATGGCGTCGTGTTTGACGACGTCGGGGTGGACGAAGCCGCCACGTCGTCCCTGCGCGCCGACATGTCGCGGGAGCGCGATCATGGCGCATGACCCCTTCACCCTGACCATCATTCAGGAGCAGTTGCAGGCTGCCGCTGACGAGAGCTTCGTGCGCCTGGGGCGCGCCAGCAAGAGCCCCATCATCTATGAGGTGCTGGACTACGCCTGCGCCCTGTTGACGCCGCAGGCGGAGTTGATCGCCGAGGCCCAGGGCGTGCCCGGCTTCACCGGTGTCCTGCCGGTGGCTGTGGAGTCCATTCTGGAGAAGTTTGGCGCCGACGGCATGCGCGAAGGGGACATCTTCGCCACCAACGATCCCTATTCCGGCGGCGGCACGCACCTCAGCGACGTATGCCTGGTCGGCCCGGTCATTGTCGACGGCGATCTGGTGGCCTTCGCCGCCAACAAGGGCCACTGGACCGAACTCGGCGGCATGGCCCCTGGCAGCTGGACCACCGACGCGACCGAGATTTACCAGGAAGGGCTGCAACTGCCGGCCGTGCGCGTATACGACGCCGGTGAGCCGGTGCAGGACATCATTGACCTGCTCGCCGCCAACGTGCGCCTGCCCGACATGACGCTCAGCGACCTCTACGCCGGGGTGGCCGCCATCCGCGTCGCCGAGGAGCGCGTCGCCGCCCTCTGTGAGCGGCACGGCGTCGACGCCCTGCGCGCCAGCATCGACACGCTGCTGCAACAGGGAGAACTGGTCGCGCGCGCTGCGCTTGCCAAACTGCCGAAGGGCAGTTGGGAGGCGCGGGACTTCATGGATGACGACGGCTTCAGTGACGAAAAGATCCCCGTGCGGGTGCGCATCACCGTCAGCGATGAGGAATTCATCGCGGACTTCAGCGGCTCGTCGCCACAGCGGCCCGGCCCGGTCAATGGCACCTGGGCGCGCCTGCAATCGTCGGCGCGGGTGATGTTCAAGTCGGTCACCGCGCCGGACTACCCCAACAACGGCGGTTGCTTCCGCCCGGTGAAAGTGATTTGCCCGCCGGGCACCATTTTTACCGCGCAGCGCCCGGCGCCGGTCTCCACCTACTGGGAAGCGGGCGCGGCCGCGATTGACCTGCTCTGGCAGGCGCTCTGGCCCATCGCCAGCGAGCGCCTCTCGGCGGGCCACTTCCTCAGCATTTGCGGCACCAATCTGAGCGGCACCTTCGATAATGGCGAGCTCTTCGTGCTGACGGAGCCGCAGGCCGGCGGCTGGGGCGCCGCGCCGGCCCGGGACGGTCAGAACGGCCTCGTCGCCCAGGGCAATGGCGAAACGCGCAACATCCCGGTCGAGGTCTGCGAGTCGCGCTATCCCCTGCTCGTGGAGCAGTATGCGCTGGACATCACCGCGCATGGCGCCGGACGCTGGCGCGGCGGCCGCGGCATGGTGCGCGATTACCGGCTGACCGGGCCCGCCGGCCACGTCACCACCACCTATGGCCGGCACCGCATTCCGCCCTGGGGCGCGGATGGCGGCCATCCGGGCTCGTCCAACAGTGCGTCAGTCATCCGCGCCGGCTCGACGCAGGCGGAGGTGCGACGCGGCAAGCTGGCCAGATATCCCCTGTGCAGGGGCGATCTGGTGCGTATCATCACGGGCAGCGGCGGCGGACGCGGCAATCCACTGGAGCGACCGTCGGACGCCCTGCGCGAGGACTTGCGGGCCGGTCTCGTCACCCCGCAGCAGGCAATTGAGGATTACGGACTTCGTTTTGATCCGGAAACGCTGGAGTTGCTGGAGATCATGCCGGAGCGCCGTGAGTTTGAAAAAACCTGAATCCGGAGTTCTGAGAGAGAGAGGAAGTCATGCGCGTTTCAGTCGATGTAGGCGGCACCTTCACCGATGTCATCGTTCTTGACGAGGACAGCGGCGACATCCAGCTGGACAAGGTGGCGACCACACCCGCCAATCCGGCCGAAGGTGTGTTGCAGGGTTTTGACAAGGTCGGCGCACAGACCGGTGACATTGAATATTTTGTGCACGGCACGACACTTGGCATCAACGCGATGTTGACCCGCAGTGGCGCGAAGGTCGCCTTTGTCACCACGCGCGGCTTCCGGGATATCTACGTGCTGGGCCGGACCGATCGTGAGCCCATGTACGATTTCAAGTACAAGAAACCGAAGTCCCTGGTGCCGCGCTCGCTGTGTTTTGAAGTCACCGGGCGCCTGAATTACAAGGGTCAGGTGCTGACCCCCTTTGACGCCGACCAGGCGCGCGAGGTGGCGCAACGCATCGTGGACCAGGGCGTGGAGTCGGTCGCCGTCTGTTTTCTGCACAGCTACGCCAACCCGGCGCATGAACTGGCCTTCGAGAAGGTCTTCCAGGAAGTCGCGCCGCAAATTTCCGTCACCCTGTCGCACCGTCTCAGCCGCGTCTATCGCGAATACGAGCGCTCCAGCACGACCGTCATCGATGCCTACATCAAGCCCATCACCCGCACTTACCTGACGCGCCTGAACAGCGAACTGGTTGACGGCGGCTTCAGCGGCAACTTCCTGATGACGCGCTCCGGTGGCGGCGCCATGACCCTGGACACGGCGCGCGAGGAACCGGCCCATCTGGTGCTCTCCGGCCCGGCCGGCGGCGTCATTGGCGGCGCTTTCCTGGGCAAGTTGATCGACCTGCCCAACATGATCACGGTGGACATGGGCGGCACCAGTCTGGATGCCTCGCTCATCGCCGAGGGCGAACCGACGGTTGAGAATGAACAGGTCTTCCAGACCCTGCCGATCTCCATTCCAACCATAGACATCCACACCATCGGCGCCGGCGGCGGCAGCATCGCCTGGGTGGATGAAGGCGGCCACCTGCAGGTAGGCCCGCAAAGCGCCGGCGCAGACCCCGGCCCCGCCTGTTACAACAAGGGCGGCCGGCAGGCCACCTTCACCGACGCCGCGCTGCAAATCGGCTTTCTGAATCCGGACAATTTCCTTGGCGGCGAAATTGACATCGACCCGGCCCTGGCCGAAGCGGCCATTGACCGTCTGGCGCAGCAGCTCGGCATGGGCCTGCAGGACGTGGCGGCCGGCATCGTCAGCATCCTCGAGGCCAAGATGGCCGGCGCCGTGCGCGTCATCTCGGTCGAGCGCGGTTACCACCCGCGCGACTTCGCGCTCTGCGCCTTCGGCGGCGGCGGCGCTTTCGTGGCCGCCAACATCTCTCGCGAACTGGGCGTTCCGCTGGCGATCATTCCGCCGGGGCCCGGCAACTTTTCCGCCCTCGGCATGCTGATGGTCGACGTGGTGCACGACTACGCCCGCACGCACATCACCGGCCTGGTGGACATGGACCCCGCCCAGGCGAACCAGGTCTACACCGAACTGGCGGCCCAGGGCCAGGCCGCGCTGGCCAGCGATGGCTTCGGCGCGGACCAGCAACAGTACCTCCCCAGCGCCGAGATGCGTTACCGCGGTCAGGAACACACCGTCAACATCCCGCTGCCCGGCGTGACGCTCTCGACGGACGACATCCCGCTCATCACCGAGCGCTTCCACGCGGCCCATCTGCAGCAGTACGGCCACAGCATGATGCAGGACCCGATCGAAATCGTGACCCTGCGCCTGCGCGCCGTCGGCCTGTTGCCGCGGCCGGACCTGGCCCGCGCCGACTCGGGCAGCGGCGACCTTGCCGCGGCCTCGCGCGGCAGTCGCATGGTCTACGACCGGACCAGCAGTTCAGAGATCGAGTACCAGGTCTACGATCGCATGAAACTGGGCGCCGGCGACAGCCTGTCCGGGCCGGCGATTGTCGAGGAGCCCAGCTCCACGACCATGGTGCATACGGGCGATACGCTGACCGTCGGCGACTACGGCGAGCTGCAGATCCGGATCGCCCAACGGGGTGACAACGGCTGATGGCTGAACTGGACCTCATCACGACGGAGGTCATCCACAACTACCTGCTCTCGGCCGCGCGTGAGATGGAGCGCAACCTGATGCGCACCTCTTACAACACGATCGTCTACGAAATTCGCGATTTCGGCCTGGGTATTTACGACCGCCACTGCCGTTTGCTGGCGGAAGCGCCGGGCCTGGCCATCTTCACTCGGGGCAACGACTACGGCCTGAAGAAGACCGTGGAGTTCATCGGCGAGGAGAACATGGAGCCGGGCGACCTGCTCCTGACCTCCTACCCTTACTGGAGCTCGGCGCACCCGATGGACGTGCTGGCGACTTCGCCCATCTTCGCCTGCGGCGAACTGGTGGGCTACACGGCGATCAAGCTGCACTGGCTCGATCTGGGTCAAAAGGACCCCGGCTACGTCCTCGATTCCGTCGACGTCTTTCAGGAAGGCCTGATCATGCCCGGCCTGAAGATCTACAAGGCAGGGGTGCGCGACGAGGAGATCTACAACCTGCTGCGTTTCAACAGCCGCCTGCCGGACCGCATCATCGGCGACATGAACGCGCAAATCTCCGCCTGCCGCACCGGCGAGCGGCGCGTCTCGGAGCTGGTCGAGAAATTCGGCGTGGAGCTCTTCGAGGAAGCGGTTGAGGCCATCCTCGACCACGGCGAGCGCGTCGCGCGCGCGCGCCTGGCCGCCCTGCCCAAGGGCACCTGGACGGCCGAAGACTGGGCCGATGACGACGGCGTGGACCGCGACACCATGCTGAAACTGCGCTGCACGGTGACCGTCAGCGATGACGAGTTCGTCGTGGACTGGAGCGGCTCCAGCCCCGCCTGTCTCGGCCCCATGAATTTGCCCATCGGCCTGACAGAGGGCGTCAGCGGCCTCGCCTTCAAGGGCGTTTCCACGCCGGACTTGCCCGCCAATGACGGCCACTACCGGCCGCTGCGGGTCATCGCCCCGCCGGGTGAACTGATGAATGCCCAGCATCCCGCAGCGACTTTTTTCATCTGGACCGGCATCCTCGCGCCTGAAGTGGTTTTCAAGGCGCTGGCCAACGGCATGCCCGAGCGGGTGCAGGCCTGCAGCGGCGGGGACATCTTCACCGTGATGGGTCTGGGCATGCACCCCGAGACCGGCGTTCCCTGGCTGGAGGCAACCAATGAGGCGGTTGGCTTCGGCGCCTTCGCCGGCAACGATGGCGAGGACGCCATCATGCACGTCAGCGAACCCGGTTGCCGCAACAATCCCGTCGAGGTGCTGGAAAGCAAGGCGCCCTGGATCATCGAGACCTATCACATGCGGCGTGATTCCGGTGGGCCGGGCAAGTACCGCGGCGGCGTGGGCATCACCCGCGTCTATCGCTTCCTGCATCCCTCTTCCGCCCTGACCCTGGTCAAGAAGACCAAGTCCGCCCCCTGGGGCATGGCCGGCGGCCAGGAAGCCGAAGGCGGGCACGTCATCGTCTGGCCCGGGACGGAGAGGGAAGAACGCACCGGCGCGATCTACTATCAGATGGAGACCGAAGACGTCATCCGCAACAATTCCGGCGGCGGCGGCGGCTGGGGCAATCCCCTTGAACGCGAAGCGCAGCGCGTACTCGATGACGTCATCAACGACTTCGTGTCGCTGGAATCGGCGCGCGCGGACTATGGCGTCGTCATTGACGGAGACTCGCTGGCAATCGACCAGGCGGCCACCGCCGCCCTGCGAGCGAAGTGATGGGCGCTTCCACTCCGGAACGGCCTGACGCCGCCCTCGACCCCATTACCGTGGAGGTCATTCACAACTACCTGCTCTCCGCCGCGCGAGAGATGGAGCGCAATCTCATGCGCACCTCCTACAGCACGGTGATCTATGAACTGCGCGACTTCGGCCTCGGCATCTACGACCGCGAGTGTCGCATGCTCTCGGAGGCGCCGGGCCTGGCCGTCTTCACCCGCGGCAACGATTACGGCCTGCAGAAGACGGTTGAGTTCGTCGGCGAAGAGAACATGGAACCGGGCGACCTCTTGCTCACCTCCTATCCCTACTGGAGTTCGGCCCATCCCCTGGACGTCCTCGCCGTCTCACCCATCTTCGCCGCCGGTGAACTGGTCGGCTACACCGCCATCAAGCAACACTGGCTCGACCTCGGCCAGAAGGACCCCGGCTACATCCTCGATTCGGTCGACGTCTTTCAGGAGGGCCTGCTCATGCCCGGCCTGAAGCTCTACAAGGCCGGCGTACTCGACCAGGAAGTCGAGAACCTGCTGCGCTTCAACAGTCGCCTGCCGGAGCGCATCATTGGCGACCTCAACGCACAGATCTCCGCCTGCCGCACCGGCGAGCGTCGCGTCGCCGAACTCGTGCAACGCTTCGGCCTCGAGCTCTTCAGCGAGGCCGCGGCGGCCATTCTCGACCACGGCGAGCAACTGGCGCGCGTGCGTCTGGCCGAATTGCCCAACGGCACCTGGGAGGCCGAGGACTGGGCCGACGATGACGGCATCGACCATGACGTCATGCTCAAGCTCAAGGTAAAGGTCACGGTCACGGATGACGAGTTCGTCGTGGACTGGAGCGGCTCTCATCCAGCCACGCCCGGCCCCATGAATCTGCCGATTGGCCTGACCGAAGGCGTGAGCGCCCTGGCATTCAAGGGCGTCACCACGCCTGATACGCCCGCCAACGGCGGCAACTATCGACCGCTGCGGGTCATCGCCCCGGCCGGCGAAATAATGCATGCCATCCCGCCCGCGCCCACCTTCACCGTCTGGGCCGCCCTGCTGGCGCCCGAGGTGATCCTCAAGGCCCTCTCGCAGGGCATGCCCGACCGCATCCCCGCCTGCAGCGGCGGCGACGTCTTCACTGTGATGGGGCTGGGCATGCACCCGGAGACCGGCCTGCCCTGGCTGGAAGCGACCAACGAGGGAATCGGTTTCGGCGCTTACGCCGGCAGCGACGGCGAGGATGCCATCATGCACCTCAGCGAACCCGGCTGCCGCAACGTTCCGGTTGAAATCATGGAATCCAAGGCGCCCTGGATCATCGAGACCTACAGGATGCGCCGGGATTCAGGCGGGCCAGGCATGTATCGCGGTGGCGTGGGAGTCACCCGTCGCTACCGCTTTTTGCACCCCTCCACCACCCTCACGCTGGTCAAG
>DAOUIB010000200.1:0-5001 GCA_034428275.1 Anaerolineae bacterium | reverse complement strand
TCTGGCGATGGCTGATGCGCTGCCAGGGTTCCAGCGGGCGCTGGAAGGGAAGTCTGAAGGATGGCGCAGCGACCTCGTTGTCGTCCGTGCGTTCGGGTGGCGCAGTCTCGAAGTGGACGGTGTGTGGAAAGAGCGGCGTTACGTCCGCCGCCTCAGCCCCTTCCTGCGTGAAGAGCCATTCTTTCTGCAAACGCTCCAGCACGATGTCCTTCGCGCCGTCCCAGATGTCCATGCCGACCCATTGCCGCTTCAGTTGCTCGGCGGCCACGGGCGTGGTGGCGCAACCGCAGAAGGGATCGAGGACGAAGTCGCCCTCGTTGCTGCTGGCTTCGATGATGCGCCGGTAGAGCGCCAGCGGCTTCTGCGTGGGGTAGCCAGTGCGTTCTTTTGCTTGGGAATTGAGATAAGCGATTTCCCACCAATCGTTACAAATCATCCCTTCGTCCGGGTAATAGATTCTTTCTTTGCCTGCATCGATTCTTATTCTGCAGCGCCTGCCATATTTGTCAGTCTGCCTGTAGTGACTATCCAAATATTTTTGACTTACAGGTATTCTGTAGTCAGTCCAAAGATATGAATCTGACTTCGAGTAAAAAAGAATGATGTCGTGTTTGCGAGCAAAAGACCTTTTGCTTCTCCCTGAGGTGGAGTAACACCAAACAATCTCGTTCCTGAAGTTCCTCCAGCCGAAGATCGCATCCAGCATCGCCTTGAGGTAGTGGCTGGCGGTCGGATCGCAGTGTAAATACAGGCTGCCGTCCGCCCGCAGCACACGGTGCATCTCCATCAGGCGCACGCCCAGCCAGCAGAGAAAGGCGCCCATGTCATCGCCGTATGAGGCCCGCGCCGCCGTGATCACCTCCCAGACGGCCGGCCAGTCATCAATAATGTGGTCCGTCCATTCCTCGTGTACGTCCTCGTCCCAGCGCCAGCGGTCGCGGAACCTTGCGCCCGCCGCCAGGCTGTCGGGCGTGGCGTGGAAGTCGCGATTCTTGTTGAAGGGCGGGTCGGTGGCGATGAGATGCACGGTCTCGCTGTTCATGCCGCGCAGGAACTCGAGGTTGTCGCCGTGATAGAGGGTGCGGTTGCGGAAGTTGGGTTTTATGCCCGTTTCCTGCGTATCTGCCATGTCGCCTTGCCGGGTGCCTGTTTCACAGATGAATGAATGATAGCAGGCGAATTGGCGAATTGTGAAAGGCGACTGCGCAAGCGAGCGATACTCAGCCCGCCAGTTCCGCCGCCAGGTCCGGCAGCAGGCGGAAGGAGCGCATCATCATCTCCAGGTCCGGCTCGGCCGCCGCGCCCTCCTCACTGTTGAGGTCCGTCAGGCCGGGGAAGCGCAGGCTGGCCACGTGCAGTTGCCCGTCGTCATCGCCGTTGAGCAGCACGTCGAAGCCGCTGTGGCTGTCGCCGTCCACGTTGCGCCCGCGCCAGGCGACGGTGAAGCCCTCCTGCGCCAGCGCGTCGACGCTGAGGACCTCGGCGCCGCGATGCCGCGCGCGGACGCTGGCGCCGGCGGCCGCTTCGTCAGCCACCTGGCCCTCGAGGCTCTCGATGCGCAGCGAGGCGTCGCCACCGCTGATGCTGGTGGGGCGGCCGGGCGCGCTGTCGCTCAGCGTCCAGTCCTGCGGGTAACGGATGAAGTGCGCCCGCTCGCCGTCGAACCAGGCGTTCCAGAGGAAGGGCGTGTCGGCCAGTTCCTTGAGCGGACGCAGCGAGTCGGCCGTGCCCTCCAGCAGTTGCAGCAGGGCGGCCGTGGCGTTTTCCGGCGTGACGACGCGCACGGCGTAGATCCACTCGCCGTCGGTCCAGGACTGCTGCCGCGCCACGAAGGTCTGGCCGCCATGCTGCAGGGCGAAGTCGATGATCAGCCGCTCGTCGGCGCTGCGCCGGCGCTCGCTCTCTTCCCAGTCGCGATATTCGCGCCAGCTGCTGGCCAGCCAGGCGTCGTTGTAACGCGCGTCGAGGACGTCCAGCGTCAGCGTGCCCGAGTCGCCGCTGGGCGGCGGCCGGTCCACGTCCACCTGGATCACGCTTTGCGCGGCCTCGTTGGCCAGGACGGTGCGCAGCCCCGAGAGCGTGTTCTCCGCCTCGTCGACAACCCAGCCCGCGGGCAGGGCCACCGTGTAGAGGCCGGCGGGGTGCAGGAAACGTTGCGCGAAGACGATGCTCTCCGGCGCCGGCGGGGGCGGGAAGGTGGCGACGGGCGCCGCGGTCGGCACGACGCGCGGCTGGTTGGGCGCCACGGCCGAGAGCAGCGTGGTCAGGGCCAGAATGGCGGCCATCGAGATGCCAAATATGATGGTGATGCGCTTCATCCACATGCGATCGCGGGACTCCGGGCTTCGGCGGGCTCGCGGCGGCATCATACACAAAAAGCCGGATGGGGTACAGTTTACAGTGGGTGACCAGGGCCATCAGAAAGGGATGAGGGATGAGCGTGGTCAGTGTGGGTGAGTTGTTGATCGACTTTGTGGCGCTGGAGAGCGGCGTCACGGTGGGCGAGGCCAGCGGTTTCCTGAAGGCCGCGGGCGGCGCGCCGGCCAACGCGATGGTCGCCCTGAAGCGCCTGGGCCACGCGAGCACCCTGCTGGCGATGGTGGGCGACGACCCCTTCGGCCACTATCTGGCGCAGTTGCTGGCCGCGGAAGGCGTCGACGTGGAGGGCGTTCGCTTCTCGCCCGAGGCGCGCACCTCGCTGGCCTTCGTCTCCCTGGCGGAGGGCGGCGAGCGCAGTTTCGTCTTCTACCGTCATCCGGGCGCGGACATGTTGATGACCCCCGCCGACGTCGACCTGGCGCGCATCGACGGCAATGACATCTTCTTTTACGGCTCCATCACCATGATCGCGGAAAGCTCGCGCGAGTCGCTGCAGGCGGCCATCGACTATGCGCTGGCGCGCGACATGCTGCTCGCCTACGACCCCAACCTGCGCCTCGGCCTGTGGCCCGACGCGGCCACGGCGCGGCGCTGGATGCTGGCCGGTCTCGAGTACGCCCACGTGGTCAAGGTCAGCGACGAGGAGGTCGACTTCCTCACGGGCGGCGACCTGGACGCCCTGTGGCGCGAGCGCAGCCGACTGCTGATCGTCACCCACGGCCCGGACGGTTCCACCCTCTACACCCGCGACCAACGCGTCCACGCGCCCGGTTTCGTCGTCGATTCCGTCGATACCACCGGCGCCGGCGACGGCTACGTGGCCGCCATCCTGGCCAGCCTGCTGGAATACGGCGACGCCTGGCCCGACCGCCTGCCGCAGATGGCGCGTTTCGCCAACGCGGTCGGCGCGCTGACGACCATCGCCCGCGGCGCCATCCCGGCCATGCCGCAGCGCGCAGAGGTGGAGGCCTTTTTAATAGACCAGGGCGAAGATGGTTGATGAGTGGGTGGCTGGAAGGGAGCGACGACCCTTGATGCCTGGGCGAAACGCCGGGGCCGGCGCCGCAGGGCGCGCGTGGTGCGTTCCGAGGCAGCGGAGCGCGGCCCCGTGAAGCGCCGCCGTCGCATTCTGGTGGTGGACGACGAGCCCACCGTGCGCGAGGTGCTGCGCCGCTATCTGGAGCGCGAGGGCTGGCTGGTCGACGAGGCCGCGGATGGCCGGGCGGCCTTGCAGGCGCTGGACCAGGACCCGCCCGATTTGCTGATTCTGGACCTCATGCTGCCGGGCGTCGACGGACTCAGCATCACGCGACGTCTGCGCGGCGACGTCGGCGTGCTCGGCAGCGAACACGCCGTGCCGATCATCATGCTGACCGCGCGCCGCGACGAACAGGACCGCGTCGAGGGCCTGGAGCTGGGCGCCGACGATTATCTGACCAAGCCCTTCAGCCCGCGCGAACTGGTGGCGCGCGTGCGCGCCGTCCTGCGCCGCAGCGACCCCGTCAGCCAGGCCGACGGCCGGCCGCTGCAGATCGGGCCGCTGAGCCTGGACCCGCGGGCGCGCGAGGTGCGGCGCCACGGCGAGCCGGTCGCGCTCACCGCGCGCGAATTCGACCTGCTCTGGCACCTGGCCAGCAACCCGCGCCAGGTCTTCAGCCGGGACCAGCTGCTTGACCAGGTGTGGGGCTACAACTTCGAGGGCGACGACAGCACGGTGACGGTGCACGTGCGGCGGCTGCGCGAGAAGATCGAGCCCGACCCCGCCCGCCCGGCCTTCATTCGCACCGTATGGAGCGTCGGTTACCGCTTCGAGCCCGACCCCGATGACAGCGGCGCCTGAGCGCCCCGTCGACCTGAGGGGACGCGCGGCCATCGTCACCGGCGCGGGCGGGGGGCAGGGACGCGCCATCGCCCTCGCGCTGGCCCGGGCGGGCGCCGCCGTGGCGCTCAACGATCTCAATCCCGACCGCGCCGAGAGCCTGCGCGCCGCCATCGCGGCGAAGGGCGGCCAGGCCCTGGCCTGCCCCGGCGACGTCTCCAACCGCTTTCAGGCCGCCAACCTGATCGAGCGCGCCCGCGACGCCTTCGGCCGCGTCTCGCTGCTGCTGCACGCGGCCGGCGCCGGCCCGCTGGAACGGCCCCTGCTGCGCCTCGACGAGTGGGACTGGCGTCGTCTGCTGGAAGTCAACCTGACCGGCGCCTTCTTCTGTACCCAGCTGATGGCGCGCGTGATGGCGGAGGAGGGCGGCGGCGTCATCCTGCTGCTGGCGCCGGACAATGCGAGCGGCGACGTCGCCACGGTCGCGGCCCGCGCCGGCCTCGCGGGACTGGCGCGGCAGGCCGCCCGCGAACTGGCGCCGGCGGGCATCCGCGTGCACGCGCTCTGTATCGCAGCGCCCGTTGACGCGGAGGAGGTGGCCGGCGTCGCCGTGGCGCTCTGCGCGCGCGAAGAGGCCGACGCGGGCTGGCGAGTGCAGGTCGGCGGCGGGCCTATTCCACGCTGAAGGAGATTTCGAAGGGTCGCTGCAGGATATTGCCGTCTGGTCGGATCAACACCAGACGCAGGTGGTACCAGCCCGGGCCCAGCGAGGGCGCGTGCAGGGTCTCCAGTTGACCGTTGGG